>JBEVDE010000424.1:0-6711 GCA_040514175.1 Allosphingosinicella sp.
CGCCGCCGAGGCGGGTCCGGCAGGCGGCTTCGGCCTCAGGCCCCGCGGCGGTCAGCTCGACATGCTGGACGTCGAACTCGGCCTTGCCTTCCGGCCTGTAGCTTATCACCCGCTCGACCCCGCCTTCGGTGACGCGATAGGCGAGATCGACCGAGGCGTCGCCGATCTTGCCGGACTCGCGGCGGACGAGCTGCATGCCGTCGCGAAGCCCCGCCGCATAAGCGGGGCCGTCGCGGTCGACTCCGGCGATGATGCCGTTGCCCCGGCGGGTCGCGTCCGCGTCATAGCCGCGGGTGAAGGCCCGGCGCCGCTCGGTCACCAGCCGGGCGCAGTCGCCGAGCAGGTCGGCGGGCAGGAGCAGGCTCTCGCCGCGGCGGGCGTAGCGCTCGAGATCCGGATCGAGGTCGATCCCGGTCTCCTCGCGAAGGGTCTTGCGGAACAGGGCGACGGCGAGCTCCGGGCTGCCCTCGGCCGCCCGGCGCTGGGTTCTGAGCACGGTTTCGAGGCTCTGCCTCCCGGCGGAGCGGGCGGCGATCTCGGAATCGAGCTTGGCGGCGAGGAGGTGGCCGCGGTCGTAGCTCACCTGCTGGACCGCGCTGTCGTTCCAGAAGCGCCGGGCGATCTCGGCGCCGTCCGCGGTCCTGGCGGGGGATTGGGCGTAGCGTAGCAGAGTGTCGTTCTTGTCGGCCGCCCATTCGGCCAGCGACCAGATGCCGGCGCGAAGCAGCACCTTCGACGCGAGATAGTCGTTGAAGCCTTCGCTGAACCAATAGTCCCGGGCCTCGTCCTCCTCCGGCATCCCGCCGAGCGCGATCGGCACCCAGGAGTGCATGTTCTCATGGGCGAGGAAGCGAACCGCCTGCTTGAGCTCGAACGCGCTGGTCGAGGCGATCGAGAAGCCGTCGGTCCGGCCGGTGCCGTGGTAGGAAAGGCCGGACGGGAGCTCGCCGAGCGGCGCCATCGCGACGAGATAGGGCGAGCTTCGGTCGCCCCAGAATTCGTCCTCGGCGGCGAGGATCGGGGTGACCGTGTCGGCGAGCTGGTCGGCGGTGAACTGCCAGTCGCCGAGCAGCGCCACTCGAAGCGGAGCGCCGCGCAGGTCGCGCCGGACGAGGCGCAGCTTCGCGCCGCCGATGGCGACGCTGTTGACGAGATTGGCGAGGCTGGTCGGCTTGCCGGCGAGATGGTCGAGGTCCGAGGCGACCGTCCAGCTTTTGGGGAGCCTGCCCCAGCGGAACCGGGCCGGGCGCTCCTGGCCGCCGCCGGGCACGGCGAAGATCGATTCGCCATGGACGAAGAACCAGTCCGGCCGGATCATCGGCCGGGCCTTTTCGTAAGCGAAGCCGGGATCCTCGGCATAAGCCGAGACGATCCGGTAGCGCAGAGTAAGGCGGGCGCCGGGGCGGTGGCGCGCGACGGGCTTGTCGAAGCTTCCGCCGACGCTCTTCGCGCCTCGAACCTCCAGGCCCCGGGCGTGGCGCCAGAGCTCGCTCGAGCCCGCCCAGACGCTCGGCAGGAACAGCTCCGTCTCCCCGTCCGAATCGCCCTTGAGGCGCATCCGAACGTCGAGCGCGCGGCTTCCGTCCTCCTGCACGATCGGAGTGACCCGGTAGGAGATCGGCTTCGGCCCGGGCGGCGCGGCGGCGGTGAGGAACGGAGCGGCGGCGAGGAGGAGGCAAGCGACAGGTTTCAAGGCGGACTCCCGGATTCGAGGCGGGAGTATAAGGGGCGGCGGAGCCGGGTAAATCCTCCCCGGGCCCGCTCTGAAAAACGGGGACAGCCTATATTTTTCCACGGCCGCGGCGGCCGGCGCCGGTGGCGAAAAATCTATGCTGTCCCCGTTTTCTAGAGATTGAAATACTCCCGCAGCCTCCGCAGGGTCTCCTCGGCGCTGGGGTGGATGAACGCCGCCCGTCTTCTCCCAAAGCGGCGGAGCGGGTTCCCGGCCGGGGCGTTGACGAGGGCGAAGGAGAGCCATCATGGACGGCGACGAGCAGGATCTTCCCTCGGGCGACGAGGCGATCGAGGAGGAAGCCGAGGAAAGCCGGCGCGCGCTGGACGAAGTGCCGGAGCCGGGGACGGATCCCCTGCACGAGGGGCCGTGAAGGATTCCCCTCCCTGCACGCAGGGAGGGGTTAGGGGTTGGTACGTTGATGGAGTGCGGTGCCCTATTCGGAGGCGCACCCACCCCCGGCCCCTCCCTGCGTGCAGGGAGGGGAGTTTCGCAGCCAAGCCTCAACCTCCGCGACCTCGGCCTTGCCCGTCACCAGCCCGAGCTTCGTCCTGCGCCACAGCACATCCTCGGCGGTTCTCGCGAACTCCCTGTCCCTGAGCCAGCGCAGCTCCGTCTCGTAGAGACCGGCGCCGAAGGGGCGGCCGAGATCAACGAGGCTTCCGGCCTCGCCGATCATGTCCCTGAGGCGGGTGCCGTAAGCGCCGGAGAGCCGGGCGAGGAGGGGCCGGGGCATCCATAAGGCGAGGCGGTCGAGCCAGGCGACGAAATCGGGATAGAGATCGCCTCCGGGCAGGAAGCTGTGCGAGGTCGAGCGCCGGCCTTCGATTCCGAGCCGGTCGAGGGCTTCCTCGGCCAGCGCCCGGGCGGTGGTGATCTTGCCGCCGAAGACGGAGAGCAGTTTCGGGCCCGGGTCCGGATCGAGCTCGAGGCGATAGTCGCGGGTCACCGACCTGGCGTCGGCGGCGCCGTCGTCCCACAGGGCGCGGACTCCGGAATAGCTCCAGACGACGTCGGCCGGGACGACCTGCTTCGTGAAATAGCGGTCGGCCGCCTCGCACAGATAGCGTATCTCGTCGGGCGCGATCGCCGCCTCCTCGGGCCTCTCCACCGCGATGTCGGTGGTTCCGACCAGGGTGAAGTCGCCCTTGAAGGGCAAGGCGAAGACGACCCGGCCGTCCGACTGCTGGAGGATATAGGCCTGTTCGCCCTCCCATAGCGCCGGGACGACGATGTGGCTGCCCTTGATCAGCCGGACCCGGCTGGCGCTGGTCTCGGCGAGGCGGCGGCCGAGCACCTCGGCGACCCAGGGGCCGGCGGCGTTGACGATCGCTTTGGCGGCGGCCTGCCGTCCGCCGGACAATTCGGCCCGCCAGACCCCGCCGTCGCGGCGGGCGGACAGAAGCTCGGTCCGGGTCGCGATCTCGGCGCCATGCTCGGCGGCGGCGACCGCGTTCAGCACATTGAGCCGGCTGTCGTCGACCCAGGCGTCCCAATAGCTCAGCACCCGCCGCCGCTCCTGCAGCGGGGCGCTGAGCTCGGCCTCGCGCCGGCCGACGCGGCGCGAGCGCGGCAGGCTGCCCCGGATCGAGAAGAGATCGTAGAGGAGAAGGCCGGCGCGGATCATCCAGAGCGGCCTCAGCGCCGGGCAGTGGGGAAGGACGAAGCGCAGGGGGCGGACGATGTGCGGCGCGGTCCGAAGCAATATCTCGCGCTCGGCCAGCGCCTCGCGGACGAGGCGGAACTCATATTGCTCGAGATAGCGCAGGCCGCCGTGGATCAGCTTGGAGGAGGCCGAGCTGGTGTGCGACGCGAGATCGTCCTTCTCGACCAGAAGCACGCTCGCGCCGCGCATCGCGGCGTCGCGGGCGATCGCCGCGCCGTTGATCCCGCCGCCGACGATCAGGAGGTCGAAACTGTCCACGGCGACATCCTAGACCGAGCCGGAAACGGATACATCAGGCATTGACGCCGCCGCGCCGCTGCGCTCCGTTCGGGGAAATAAGGGGAGAATATCATGACTTACGTCGATCCGGCCGCCGCGGCGCGCGCCTATCAGAGCATGCCGCCGCCGCTCGCCCTGGCCGCGTCTCCGGACGGGGAACGGGTCGGCGCCGCAATCACCTACAGGCTTCCGGTCCGGGGGCAGGGGACGATCGGCTTCGTCCTCGCCACCTCCGCGCCCTTCACCGTGACCGCCCGGGGCCAGCCCGGTTCGCCGGCCCTGCGCTGGTCCGTCGATTCCTATGGCGCGAATCTGGCCGTGGCGCCGCTCGGCGACGAGGAGACGATTTTGCTCGCCGTCCCCGGCGTCGGCCTCGATGCCTCGCTCGCCTGCCCTTATTGGTTCAGCTTCGACTGCCACAACCGGCTGATGCGCTACGGCAAGGGCGAGATGCGGCTCGGCACCATGCTCGCGTCGCAATTTCTCGAGCGCCCCGCCGAGGGGGAAACCGATCCCTGGGCGTGGATTTCCGGAATCGAGGAAGTCGAGATCGCCGCGGATGCGTCCGGCTTCGTCGATCTGTGGAAGGATTCGGTGACGATCGAGCTGCCGATGCGGGTCGTCCCCCACGACAGGATCACGATGGACGAGATGGCCTATGGCCGGGTCACCGTTCCCGGCGGCCTCACGCCGACCTGCCAGAAGCTCTACGACAATGTCGCGGGCGCCCGTTTCCTCCTCGACACGCCCGATTTCCCGGAATTCTCCGCGGCGATCAAGGCGAGCATCCTCGACAAGAACGGCTGGTGCGCGAAGGTGCTCGAGAAGAAGGCGAACGAGTTCGGCAAATACGATCCGGACATGACCTATCTGAGGATCACGCTCGGCACCAACCAGGGCGAATCGCCGGGCATACCGTTCGTCATGGAGATCTGGCCGAGCGGCAATTATTCGCCGATCCACAATCACGGCGGCTCCGACGCGGTGATCCGGGTGCTTCACGGCGAGATCACGGTCAGCCTCTTCGCCTTCCTCGCGCCCGAGCAGACGACGCCCTTCGCGGTGAAGACCTTCGTCAAGGAGGAGGTCACCTGGATCTCGCCCCGGCTCAACCAGGTCCACCAGCTCCACAACCTCAATGGGGAAGAGCCCTGCATCACCATCCAATGCTATCTCTACTCGGAAAATAACGACACCCACTGGCCCTATTTCGACTATCTCGGCGAGGGCGACATCGAGCATTTCGACCCCAATTCCGACGCCGGTTTCCTGGATTTCAAGCGGATCATGAAGGAGGAATGGGCGGGCCGGTGAGGGACTTAAATCCTCCCCCGGATTTCCGGGGGAGGGGGACCAGGCGAAGCCTGGTGGAGGGGTCTTGCTGACTCTGTAGAACCCCTCCACCGCGCTTCGCGCGGTCCCCCTCCCCGAGAAATCTCGGGGAGGAATTTAGGAAGTCGACAGGCCCGGTCTTTCCGTGAAAGCTGGCGCCATGGGCGATCTCATTCTCGTCATCGACGAAGGCACGACCAGCACCCGCGCGATGCTGTTCGCCCGCGACGGGGCCTGCCTCGCCGCCGAGCAGCGCGAGCTTGCGCAATCCTATCCCCGGCCGGGCTGGGTCGAGCATGACGCCGAGGAGATCTGGACCTCGAGCCTCGCCTGCGCCCGGGCGGTTGTGGCGGCGGCCGGCGGCGCCGATCGGGTGGCGGCGCTCGGCATCACCAACCAGCGCGAGACGATCGCCTTCTGGAGCCGAAGGACGGGGCGGGCGCTTGCGCCGGCGATCGTCTGGCAGGACCGGCGCACCGCCGAGCTGTGCGCCCGGCTGAAGGAGGAAGGGCATGAGGAGACGGTTCAGGCGAAGACCGGCCTTCTGCTCGACCCCTATTTCAGCGCCTCGAAGATCGCCTGGGCGCTCGAGCACTGGCCGCAGCTGAAGGAGGCGGGGAACGATCTGTGCGTCGGCACGATCGAGAGCTGGCTGGTCTTCAGGCTGAGCGGCGGGCTTCACGTTTCCGACGCGACCAATGCGTCGCGGACCGCGCTGATGCATATCGGGACGGGCCGTTGGGACGATGGCCTGCTCGACCTGTGGAACGTGCCGGCCGAAATCCTGCCCGAGATCGTCGACTGCGCCGGGCCGCTGGGGGAAACGCTGCCCGAGCATCTCGGGACGTCCCTGCCCATTTGCGGAATGGCCGGCGACCAGCAGGCCGCCGCGATCGGCCAGGCCTGCCTCGCGCCCGGCAACAGCAAGGCGACCTACGGCACCGGCGCCTTCATCCTCACCCATACCGGCGCCGAGGAGCGCCGGAGCCGCCACCGCCTGCTCTCCACCATCGCCTGGCAGCTGGGCGGCCAGCGCCGCTACGCGCTCGAAGGCTCGGTCTTCGTCGCCGGAAGCCTGGTCAAATGGCTTCGCGACGATCTCGGGCTGCTCGGCAGCGCCGCGGAGACGGAGGCGCTCGCGCGCTCGGTGCCCGACAGCGGCGGGGTCCAGATCGTTCCGGCGCACAGCGGGCTGGGCGCGCCCTACTGGCGGCCCGCCGCGCGCGGCGCGATCACCGGCCTCAGCTTCGCCACCGGCCGCGCCCATGTCGCCCGCGCCGCTCTGGAGGCGATGGCCCATCAGACCCACGATCTGATGGCCGCCTTCGCCGCCGACGGGGCGCCCTGGGAAGGGCTCAAGGTGGATGGCGGCATGGCGTCGAACGGCTGGCTGGCCCAGGATCTGGCCGATGTGCTGGATCTGACGGTCGAGCGGCCCGGCTTCGTCGAGACGACGGCGCTGGGCGCGGCGATGCTGGCCGGGGTGGGCTGCGGAATGTTCCGCTCGCTCGGGCAAGCGGCGGGGATGCGGGGGGCGGTGGAGCGGTTCGAGCCGGCCATGGCGGCCGAGGTGCGCGACGCTCGGCTGGCGGGCTGGAAGAAGGCGGTGGAGGGGGTGCTGCGCTGACCTTCCCCCCTCCCTGAAAGGGAGGGGTTAGGGGTGGGTAGGCGAGCGCAGCGAGACTTTTGCAGCGTCGGAGTT
>JBEVDE010000457.1:0-6354 GCA_040514175.1 Allosphingosinicella sp.
AACGAGACGACAACTTCCTCGCCTCAATCCAGCTCGCCTTAATCCGCATCTGGTTGCGGTTTAATGAGTCGGTGGCCTAGGCTTCAGATCGGCATGTGGAAGCCGCTTGCTCCTGTCGTGAACTCGTCGGCGCGGAACCAGCGCACGTCCTCCGCGCCTTCCGTCCCCTTCAGCCAGTCGTCGACGATCAGGGCGAGGCCCTGGAGGGCCGCAGACCAGAATCCGAGCCGGGCTTCGAAAAGCCCGCTCGCGCCGCCAGCCTCGGCGAAAGCGACCGAATGGTAATGGCCCCGTCCCAATATCCCAGCGTCCCAGGATAATATGACCTTGGCCGGCCGCCAGCGCCGCCGTGGGCGAAATTGGTAGGGGTAAGGCCTGTCGTCGGCGAGCAGGGATGCCTGAAACCGGTCCGCCAGATCAACCGGGCGGTCGTTTTCCCGCAGGCGGGACCGAAAGACGACATGGTCGCGCAGGCGCAAGCGGGTGCGGCCGGGATCGACGTCGCACTGGTCGGCGGAGCCGAACTCGGCGATCCGCTTCAACAAGGCAGGATCGGCGCCGCCGTAGCGTATGCAAGAAACTTCCGCCGACCAGAGAGCCCGGACCATCGCGTCCGTCTCCTCGGCATTGTCTGGCTGGCGCCGGACGAAGCAATGCGTGTCGCCTTCGGCCCAGCCAAACAGCTCGGGAGCCGTCGCTTCCGGGACTCCGCAGCTGATGCAGCAGCCATCCTCTACGTAGAAGGGCCCCGGGGCGTTGCAGGGATGGGCCTTGGCCATGGCCTATCCTACCACGGCCGACGCGGCCGCGCACGATTGAAGCGCGCGAAGGCCGGCGATGCCCGGCCAAGGCCCGATCCCAGAAGGCCGATTGAAAAGCGGAGACAAGATATTGTTACAAAGGCCGATTTCAGGCATCCTCTCAGGCCTCTGGATGAGGAGATTCGCCATGCGCTCGACCGTCCGACTGCTCGCCTTGTGCACCGCCTTCCTGGCCTTCGCACCGCTTGCTTCCGCTCAGGAACCGTCCGCTCCGCCCGAGGAGCGGGAGGACGAACCCGAAGCTATGCAGGAATCCTTCGGAGGCGACATCACGGTCACCGGGACCCGGGTCCGCCAGGGCGGCGCCCAGGACATCCGCCATTTCCGCTCGATCGCCGCCGACGTCGGCATGCCTCGGCCCGAATCGCTCACCGTCGAGGGACTGATGGGCGAGCACGATCTCGACCTGCCCTCGAACAAGCGTTGCGCCCAGCTCTTCTGCCTCGTCACCGAGGCGATGGCCGCGAGCCTTCCGGGGCGGCCCGACGACCGCCTGTTCGTCGGCCTCGGCTTCACCTCGAACATCGACCAGGCCACGTGGAAGCGCGAGCCTGTCAATCTCGTCGCCGTGGTCGACAAGTCGGGGTCGATGTCGGGCAGCCCGCTCGACCTCGTCCGGCGCAGCCTGCGCCAGATCGTCGGCCAGATGCGCGAGGGCGACCGATTGTCGATCGTGCTCTACGGCGACATCTCCCACCTCTATCTCGCGCCGACCGACATCGGCCGCGACCGCGCCAGGGCGCTGGCCGCGATCGACCGCATCGAGAGCGCCGGCTCGACCAACATGGAGGCGGGGCTCAAGGTCGGCTACGACACCGCCTTCGCCACCGCGCCCGCCTTCCGGGGCAACACCCGGCTGATGCTGTTCACCGACGAGCAGCCCAATGTCGGCCGGACCGACGCCGAAAGCTTCATCGGCATGGCCGAGGCGGCGTCGCGGCGGAAGATCGGACTCACCACGATCGGAGTCGGGGTCCAGTTCGACGGGGCGCTGGCGACCAAGGTGTCGAGCGCCCGCGGCGGCAACCTCTACTTCATCTCGAGCGAAGCGGAAGTCGCGAGCGTCTTCGAGAAGCAGCTCGACACGATGGTCAGCGAGCTCGCCCACGACGTCACGCTCGTGCTGAGCCCGATGGACGGCTACCGCATCTCCGGGGTCTATGGCGTGCCCGACGGGCTGATGGCCGAGGGCCAGGACGGCGCTGTCAGCATCACCGTTCCGACCGCCTTCCTGAGCACCAACGGGGGCGGCATCTTCCTGTCGCTCGCCAAGGCGCGGGAGCGCGAGAACCTTCCCGCCGCCGCGCTCGGCGGCAAGCCGTTGCTGGACGTCGCCCTCTCCTATGTCGGCGCCCGCGATGGCCGCGCCGGGGCGGATCGCCTCGCCGTCCGGGCCCCGGCGGGAACGCCGACCAGGCCGCTCCGTCTCGCCCATCTGCTGGTCGACGAATATTTCGCCCTGCGCGGCGCCGCCACCGCCTTCCACGCCGAGGGCGACCCGAAGAAGGCCTATGCGCTCCTCAAGGGGCTGTCCGACCGGCTCGACGGCGCCGGCCTGGAGGGCCTGAAGGACGAGAAGAAGCTCGCCGCCGACATGCTCCAGCAGGCCGCCTTCTATTCCGGCTATACGGGCGAGTCGCCCAAGTCGCTTCGCCATCTCGCCGTGGTCGGCACCTGGGAGGTGAGCCGGGCCGAGGGCGTGGAGGACCTGCGCCGCGGCGACCGCCTCTCCTTCACCGACGATAATGAGGTGCTGACCCGCCGCCGGTGGAAAAAGGGCGACGAGCACGGAAGCTACGAGATCAACGAGAAGCAGATCCACTTCCCGGAGGACGGACTGGTCTTCGACTATCGCACCAGCGGCGACACGATGAAGCTCACCCACGCCCTCGGACAGGCGACCCTCTACCTGCGGCGGGTGGCGTCAGATCCGGTCTCGTAAGGTCGTCCTGATCGGTGCGACCGGCCTGGTCGGCGGCCTGCTCGCCGACCGGATGCTCGCGCCGGCCGGCGGGGCCGAGGTCCACGCTTTGGTTCGGCGGCCCACCGGGCGGGCGCACGAGCGCTGGCACGAACGGGTCGCTCCGGCATCGGATTGGCCGGGGCTCGTCGGAGACCTCGCCCTGGACGCCGCGGTTTCGGCGCTCGGGACGACGATGCGCTCAGCCGGATCGGAAGCCGGATTCCGGGCCGTGGACTTCGACTCGGTCACGGCTTTCGCGTCGGCCGCGCGAAAGGCCGGAGCCCGCCACATGGTGACGGTGTCTTCGGTCGGCGCGGACCCGGGCTCGCGAAATTTCTACCTCCGCGTGAAGGGGGAGATGGAGCAGGCGCTCGTCGCCCTGGGCTTCGAGCGGCTCGACATATTGCGGCCCGGCCTCTTGCGCGGCGACCGCGGAGGCGACCGGCGCCTCGGCGAACGGATCGGGATCGCGCTGAGCCCGGTGGCGAACCTGCTCCTGCGCGGCAAGCTCGCCCGTTAGGCGGCGATCGACGCCGATATCGTCGCGGCGGCGATCGCCGGCGCACTCCGGGAGGGCGAGCCGGGGGTCTTCCGCCATGAGAACCGGTCCATTCGACGGCTGGCAACCGTGCCCTGATCGGCCTGCCGCGGGCCCTCGGACGAAATGAGCGGGATGCGGCGACGGTTCTCGGGGGGGGGTTCCCATTTGAGCTTCCCATATGAGCAAGTTCATGTTATGTTCTTCGTGGGAGAGTGTCTACGTGCGTCTTGAACATCAAAGGGTGGAAAGCAGCGTCGCGTCGCGCCGCTCGGTGCACACGGCTCACTGGACCCTGAAAAAAAAGCCGTGCCGTGTGCAGGTCGTCCAACTTGTCCACTTCGGCCGCATCCTGGCCCCGCCTTCAAATCGCCGCCGACTTCGTCTAAGCCGCGCGCTCCTCCAAAAACCGGACCCATCGTGACCCTCTACGCCCGTTTCGCCGCCCATCTCGACGCCATCCTCGACGCACTCGAAAGCGAGGGCGCGCTTCCGTCCGGCCTCGAGCGCAAGGCGGTGGCGGTGGAGCCGCCGCGCGATCCGTCGCACGGCGACCTCGCGACCAACGCGGCGATGGTGCTCGCCAAGGGCGCGAAGACCAATCCGCGCGCCCTCGCCGAGCTGATCGCGCCGCGGCTCGAGGCTCTGGACGAGGTGGTGAGCGCCGAGGTCGCCGGGCCCGGCTTCATCAACGTCCGGCTGGCGCCCGCGGTCTGGCAGGGCGAGCTTCGCGCCATCCTGACCGACGGCTCCGCCTACGGCCGCTCGCAGGTGGGCGCGGGGCGCCGGGTGAACGTCGAATATGTCTCCGCCAATCCGACCGGGCCGATGCATATGGGCCATTGCCGCGGCGCGGTGGTCGGCGACGCCTTGGCGAGCCTGCTCGAGGCGGCGGGCTACGAGGTCATCCGCGAATATTATGTCAACGACGCCGGCGCCCAGGTCGACGTCCTCGCCCGCTCGGCCCACCTTCGCTATCTGGAAGCGCTCGGCCGGCCGATCGGCGAGATTCCGGAAGGCCTCTATCCCGGCGACTATCTGAAGCCGGTCGGCGAGGCGCTTGCGGCGGAATATGGCGACACCTACGCCGATTCTCCGGAAAGCGCGTGGCTGGATATCTTCCGGCGGCGGACGGTCGCCGCGATGCTCGACCTGATCCGGGAGGATCTGGCGAAGCTGGGGGTCCATCACGACCTTTTCGCCTCGGAGCAGGAGGTTCAGGAATCGGGCGCCGTGGACCGGGCCTTCGCCCTCCTCGGCGAGAAAGGGCTGGTCTATACCGGCACCCTGCCGCCGCCCAAGGGCAAGACCGTCGAGGACTGGGAGGCGACCGAGCTGCTCCTTTTCCGCTCGACCGAATTCGGCGACGACCAGGACCGGCCGATCCGGAAATCGGACGGCAGCTGGACCTATTTCGCCGCCGACACCGCCTATCACATGCAGAAGCTCGAGGCCTCGGACGAGCTGATCAACATCTGGGGCGCCGACCATACAGGGACGGTCAAGCGCACCCAGGCCGCCGTCCAGGCGCTTGCAGGACGGCCGGCGCTCGACGTCAAGATCGTCCAGATGGTTCGCCTCCTGCGCAATGGCGAGCTGGTCAAGATGTCCAAGCGGTCGGGCAGCTTCGTCACCCTCGCCGAAGTGGTCGAGGAGGTCGGCAAGGACGTGGTGCGCTTCACCATGCTGACCCGCAAGAACGACGCCCAGATGGATTTCGACTTCGCCAAGGTGGTCGAGGCGTCGAAGGACAATCCGGTCTTCTATGTCCAATATGCGCACGCGCGGATCCGCTCGCTCCACCGCCGGGCGGCCGAAGCGGGCCTCGACACGGCCGAAGCCGCCGATCTCGCCCTGCTCGACGATGAGGAGCTTGCCCTGGTCAGGCTCGCCGCCCAATTCCCGCGCATCGTCGAGGCTGCGGCGCAGGCGCACGAGCCGCACCGGGTCGCTTTCTACCTCGGCGACCTCGCTGCCGCCTTCCACGCCTTGTGGAATCGCGGCAACGACGATCCCTCGCGGCGCTTCCTGATTGAAGATAATTTGAAATTAACCAGCGCGAGGCTAGAGTTAGCGGCGGCTACAGGTCAGATTTTACGGAACGGCCTCAATATCATGGGCGTGGCGGCCGCCGAGGAGATGCAGTGATGACCGACATTCGCGCTGACGATCCCGCGCTCGACAATGACGATCGTCTTCCCTGGCTGGAGGCGGTCGAGGAGGAGGGCGGCGAAGGCGGCCCCTCGGCCTTGAAGCTGATCGTCGCCGTTCTGATCGGACTCGCCGCGATCGGCGGGATCGTCGGCGGAATTTTCTGGATGGGCAATCGCGACGGCGCCGAGAACCGCGCGCCCGAGCTGATCAAGGCCCCGGACGGCCCCTACAAGGTCAAGCCCGACAGTCCGGGCGGGATGACCGTCGAGGGCCAGGGCGAAACCGCGTTCGACGCGGCCCAGGGCGGAACGCCCAATGCGAGCATCGACACCAACGCCGTACCCGAGGCGCCGGTGACGACGCAGCCCAAGGGCCAGGCCCCGGCCGCCAAGGAGCCGCCCTTGCTCAAGGCTCCCGCCCCGACCAACGTCCCGGCCGCCACGCCGGAGACACCGGCCGCGGCCGGCGGCGCGACCATCCAGCTCGGCGCCTTTCCCAGCGGCGCGGCCGCCGAAAAGGCCTGGAAGGCCCTGTCCGGCCGCTTCGGCTATCTCGCGCCGCTTTCGCACAGCGTCGTCCAGGCCAATGTCAACGGCAAGACCTATTACCGGCTCCGCGCCTCCGGCCCGGGAGCGGCCGGGATCTGCGGCCGCCTGAAGGTGGCCGGGGAGCAGTGCCTCAAGGTTTAGGCGGCTGACCCCGTCATTCCCGCTTTCGCGGGAATGACGGGGACTCTAAACAGCGGCCATGCAAGCCGCCATCTACGCCCCCGCGGGGCTCGAGCTCACGCCGGACGAACGGGCCTTCTTCGGCGACGCCGATCCCGCCGGGTACATCGTCTTCCGGCGCAACATCGAGTCGCGAACTCAGCTGCGCGC
>JBEVDE010000295.1:0-4764 GCA_040514175.1 Allosphingosinicella sp.
GCTTTGGCGACCCGAAAGCCGTGCTGGACGAGAAAGTCGCCGATCAGCTGCCGGATTTCGGGATCGTCGTCGACCAGCAGGATGAGATCCCCCGGCGCCTCGCCTGGCTTGTGCATGCCTGCTTCTCCAACCCTCCCGTTTCCCCAGTATTTCAGGATTGCAACAAATCGAAACGGCCTGAAATTCCGCGGCAACGTCGCTCGTCCACCCCGCTTCTCCTCAAAGTGGAAGGACGATTGCCCATGCTCGAACTCGACGGCGTCAGCCATGTCTATCCGAACGGCACCCGCGCGCTCGACCATGTCACCCTCTCGGTGCCGCGGGGGATGTTCGGGCTGCTGGGCCCGAACGGCGCCGGCAAGTCGACCCTGATGCGGACCGTGGCGACGCTCCAGACTCCCACGCAGGGCTCGATCCGCTTCGGCGAGCTCGACGTGATCGCTCAGCCCGAGCGGCTTCGGCGGCGGCTCGGCTATCTGCCGCAGGATTTCGGAGTCTACCCGCGGGTTTCGGCCTGGGAGATGCTGGACCATCTCGCCGTGCTCAAGGGTATCGGCTCGGCCGCCGACCGGAGGACGACGGTCGAGACCCTCCTCCAGCAGACCAATTTGTGGGCGGTCCGCAAGAAGGCGCTGGCCTCCTTCTCAGGCGGGATGCGGCAGCGGTTCGGAATCGCCCAGGCCCTGATCGGCAATCCCGAGCTGATCATCGTCGACGAGCCGACCGCGGGCCTCGATCCCGAGGAGCGCAGCCGCTTTCTCAACCTCCTCGCGGAGATCGGAGAAAGCGTGGTCGTCATCCTGTCCACCCATATCGTCGACGACGTCTCGGACCTCTGCGCGCGAATGGCCGTGATCGCGGAAGGCCGGATCCAGCTCGAAGGGGCGCCGCTCGAGCTCATTCGCGCGACAAGCGGGCGAATCTGGATGAAGGCGGTCGAGCGCGGCCGCCTCGACGAGATACGCGAGCGGCGCCAGCTCATCTCCACCCGGCTGTTCGCCGGCCGGACCATCGTCCACATCCTGTCGGACGAGGATCCCGGCGACGGCTTCGCCCCGGTGGAGGGCGGCCTCGAGGACGTCTATTTCACAACGCTCGCGCAAGCGCGCCGCGCGGCCTGAGGGGATCGGATCATGCTCGCACGGGTCGCCGCCTTCGAATTCCGCTATCAGCTTCGCAGTCCATGGCTGTGGATAGCGGCCGCCTTCGTCTTCGGAATCGCCGCTTTCTCCATGTCGACCGACCTGATCGAGGGCGGCGCCATCTATCGAAACGCCTCCTGGGAGATCGTGAGCAAATATCTCGTCTTCTCGGCGATGTTCATGTTCGTTTCGACGGCCTTCCTCGCCAATGTCGTGATCCGCGACGACGAAACCGGCTTCGGCCCGATCCTCCGCTCGACCCGGATCGGCAAGACGGATTATCTGATCGGCCGCTTCGCCGGCGCCTTCGCAATCGTCTCGCTCTGCCTCCTGCTGATTCCGGCCGGGCTGCTGATCGGCTCGATCATGCCCTGGGTCGATCCCGCGACGATCGGCCCGAACCGGATCGCCGACCATCTCTACGGCTATTTCCTGCTCGCTCTTCCCAACGTCCTGATCGTCTCGGCCATCCTGTTCACGCTCGCCTCGCTCACCCGGTCGGCGATGGGGACCTATGTCGGGGTGGTCGGCTTCGTCATCCTCTATCTCCTGCTCAACGAGGCGATGATCAGCCGCCCGCAGCTCGTCGCCTGGGTCAGCCTGGCCGAGCCGTTCGGGCGGCGCGCCGTCATGGCTTCCACGCGTTACTGGACCCTGCTCGAGCGCAACACCCTGCTGCCCGCCGTCGAGGGGGCGCTGCTCTGGAACCGGCTGCTGTGGCTGGGGATATCGCTCCTGTTCCTGTCCTTCGCCGCCTGGCGCTATCGCTTCACCGACAAGCGCACGTCGGAGCGGGTGCGCAGGCGGGCCGCCGAGCAATCGCAGGCCGACGGGGCCCCCTTAGCCGGGGCCGTCCGGCTCCCGTCGCCGAGCCACGGCCTCGCGGCCTCCTGGGCCGTGCTTCGAGCCCGGATCCGGTTCGAGATGAAGCAGGTGGTAGTCAGCCCCGCTTTTTCGCTCATGATCCTCTGGGGGATGTCCACGACGCTGCTCACCCTCCTCACCCAGCGCGACATGGACGGGCGGCCCAGCCATCCCACCACCGCCTCGATGATCCCCGAGCTCGAGCAGGGCCTGTTCGTCATCCCGGTGATCATCCTGATCATCTACGCCGGCGAGCTCGTCTGGAACGAGCGCGCGCGCCGGATGGACGAGATCGTGGATTCGACCGCCTTGCCCAATTGGGCCTATGCGGCCCCCAAGACCGCCGCCGTCACGCTCGTCCTCGCCTCGATCTTCGCGGTCGCAATCCTCGCCTCGATCGCCGTCCAGCTCAGCCTCGGCTTCACCCGGCTCGAGATCGGCCAGTATCTGCTCTGGTATTTGCTTCCGGCGACCGCCGACATGCTGATCCTGACCATCCTCGCCATCTTCGTCCAGGCCGTCAGCCCGCACAAGATCGCCGGCTGGGGGATCATGCTGCTCTTCCTGGGCGCCAGGCAGTCCAATCTCATGCCCGAGCATCTCCTCCTGAACTACGGCGCGGCGCCGACCGTCCCCTTGAGCGATTTCAGCGGCGCCGACAATTTCTGGATCGGGGCCTGGATCCTCCGGCTCTATTGGGGCGCGCTCGCCGTCCTCCTGCTGGTCGCCGCCCATCTGCTCTGGAGGCGCGGAACCGACATCAGCCTGCGCCACAGGCTTCGCCTCGCGCGCGGCCGCCTTGCCGGAGCCGCCGGATGGATCGCCGGCGCCGCGCTCCTCACCTTCGGAGCGACCGGAGCTTATGCCTTCTACAATATCAACGTCGTCAACGACTATCGTTCGCAGGCGGCGGCCGAGGCGCGGCTCGCCCGCTTCGAGAAAGAATACGGCCAGTATCGCGACCTGCCCCAGCCGGCCGTGACCGACGTCCGGCTCGACGTCGACCTCTATCCCGGCGAGCGGCGGGCGGAGGCGCGCGGGCGCTACACTCTGCGCAACGTCACCGACCGGCCGCTGGGCGAGGTCCATCTCCGGTCTCAGACGCGCGCTCTCGAGATCGTCGATCTCGCCCTCGCCGGCGGACGCCTGGTCTCAGAGGACCGCGACTTCGGCTATCGCATCTATCGCTTCGACCGGCCGATGCAGCCCGGCGAGGAACGGGTGATGACCTTCCGCACCGTGCGGGCCCGCCGCGGCTTCGCGGACGGCAGGCCCGACCAGAAGCTGGTCGAGAACGGCGCCTATCTCGACCATTCGGACCTCGCGCCGTCGATCGGCTTCGCCGGAGCGCAGCTGCTCCAGGGCTCCGCCCGGGCGAAATACGGCCTTCCCGAAGAGCCGCGTCCGGTGCGGCTCGAGGACGAAGCGGCCTATCGCAGGCCCGGCTTCGGCGGGGCCTGGGCGAGGACCGACATCCGCTTGTCGACGGCGGCCGACCAGGTTCCGATCGCCACCGGCCGCCGTATCTTTGACGTCACGAGCGGCGGGCGCCGAACCGCCCGCTTCGTCTCGGTGGTTCCGGTCCGCAACTTCTTCTCGGTTCACTCGGGCCGCTACGCCGAGCGCCACCGGCGCCATCGCGGCAAGGACCTCGCGGTCTATTATCATCCCGATCACGCCTGGAACGTCGATCATATGCTCGACGCGCTGGCGGCGTCGCTCGACTATTACGAGACGGCCTATGGCCCTTATCCGTTCACCGAAGCCCGGCTGGTGGAGTTCGGCTGGGCCTATTATGCCCGCGCCTTTCCCGGCACCATTCCCTATTCGGAGGATCTGGGCTTCGTCCCCGATCTCACCGATCCGGACACGATCGACAATGTCAGCGGCGTCGTGGCGCACGAGATCGGCCACCATTATTGGGGCCACCAGCTCAACGCCGCTCCGATGCAGGGGGAGGAATTGCTGTCGGAGCCTCTCGCCACCTATTCGGCGACGATGATCCTTCGCCGTCTGCGCGGCCCGGACGAATTCAGGCGCCTGAGCCAGGTGTTTCTCGACCGCTATCTCGGCGGCCGCGACGCCGAAGCCGAGGAACTCCCGCTCGCCCGGGTCGAGAGCCAGAACTACATCCACAGCAGCAAGGGACCGCTCGCCATGCATCTGCTCGCCGAGCGGCTCGGCGAGGAGCGGGTCAACCGCGCCCTGCGCAGGCTGCTCGAGCGTTTCCGGTTCAGGAGCGACCTCTATCCCCGCTCGCTCGACCTGATCGCGGCGTTCCGGTCGGAAGCGCGGACTCCCGAGGAGCAGGCGCTGATCACCGACCTGTTCGAGCGGATCACGCTCTACGATCTTGAGGCGGGGGAAGCGAAAGCGACTCGCCGGCCGGACGGGCTATGGGAGGTCGAAGTGCCGGTGACGGCGCAAAAGCTCTATGCCGACGGCAAGGGCCGGGAGACCAGGGCGCCCCTCGCCGAGCGCATCGAGATAGGCCTGTTCGCCGCCGCGCCCGGCGGCGGCCCGTTCGACCGGCGCAACGTCATCGCGATGGAGCGGCGGCCGATCCGATCGGGCCGTCAGACGCTCAAATTCGTCGTCGACCGCAAACCCCTCTTCGCGGGGATCGACCCCTACAATCTCTACATCGACCGCGACGCCTACGACAATGTCGCCGGGGTGAGCGTGAGGTAGGGGGCGGGCCGATATATTCCTCCCCCGAATTTCCGGGGGAGGGGGACCGCGCGAAGCGCGGTGGAGG
>JBEVDE010000085.1:0-4955 GCA_040514175.1 Allosphingosinicella sp.
GAGCAGCGTGCACAGATAGGTGTAGCTCTCAGCGTTCTCGGACAGCTCGATGAACCGAACGATCTGACTTTGGATGAGGGGGGAGGAACGCACGTCCTGTTCCGTCGCTATTCCGATCAGACGGTCGTAGAGCGTGAGGGCATCTGCGTCGCCTGGTCCGCCCCCTTCGAGCAAGGCGGGCAGGGCGTGCACGAGCTGCGATTGCAGTTCGAGCTTCTCTTCCTCGGGAATGAGTTGCGAAACGACGTGCGAGACAACCTCATGCTCGACCCGGACCCGGTCATGATGCTTGCTGTTGACGACGAGGAGCCCGAGGGCACTAAGGTCGGCTATGGCGGTACCCACGGCCTCGCCGGCGACGTGGAGATTCATCGCTTTGATGATCCCGAGCATCTGACAAATCGAGAGGCCGCCGAGCAGGACGACTACGACGCGAAGTACAAGCTGGTCGACCGGCGTGAGCGACTGGACAACCGCCTCATAGGAAGCATCGTCCAGGAGAGACCCTTGTGAAGCGCGGCGGCTGGCGACGAATTTGGTCTGAAACCACACGGATTTCAGATTGCCCCCGCTACGTCTGTGAATGGCCTCGGCTATCTCCGCGACATGCGCTTCTCCAGGCAGCTGCTCGCGCACCAATACTTCGACGTCCTGCACGGTGACGTGTCCAAGATGGATGTCCTGCTTGGCGAGACCATTGATCGCCGGCATCCAGAACAGTCCTCGGTCTCCGCGAAGACGTTCGATCGTCACCATGGAGAGCCGCCTTCCCGCGACGGGCAGCTCTCCGTCCAGGATGTCCCGGACAGGGCTTGGGAGGAACTGGATATTGTCGATGACGATCAAGACGGGATGAGAATGCGACTCCCGCAGTAGGAAGCGGAGGGCCCCGGCCGGCTCGGAGCCTCCGCCTTCTGCGGCAGGAAGCTTAGGCGGAAGGCATGCTTTGATGAAGGGACCCGCCAAGGGGATCTGGCCGGACAGCTCCCGCAGGACGTTATAGAAATATTCCCATCGCCCGCGTGATTGGCCTCGACCTTGCGTGCGCCAGCGCCGGACAAGGGCGGCTGAGACGAACCCTCCACCGCTCTGATCCACAGCTCCGGGAGACTGTAGTACTCGATTGACCTGGCCTAAAAAATCGGAGGCTTCCAGATCGGCCGGCGGAACGTTGATGTGAAGAATGGCTCCCTGTGAATAGTTGTGGGCCAGATCCGCAACGATTTCTTTTGCGAGGAACGATTTACCTGATCCGGACTCGCCGAAGATTCGCAGAAGCCGAGGTGCGGCGGCGTCCCTGTCGTTTAGGAAGGTGCGTGCCGCGGCCAATTCACTCTGACGCAGCAAGAACGGCCATGACCGAGGCGGAGGCGTCGGTATGGGTGCACGATCTGCGGCATCAGCCATTCATAATCCAGAGTTATCCGCTGTCTGTGGAAGGCCTAGACTAACTTTGCGGGGCTTGGAACTGCGGAAGCAACCACTTCGAAGGGAATGTAGGCTACCCCGATCCAGCCCGTGGTCGGGACCCATGTTGGGGAGGCGCATAGTGATCGTGACCACGGCAAGCGCGGTGGATTATGTCCGGCGCCTGAAGGCGGCGCGCGACCCGTCGGAGCATACGTTGCGCGCCTACAAGTCGGACCTCGACGATTACGCGCGGTTCCTCGCGTCTCGGCGGCTCTGCCCGCGCGAGGGGGAAACTTTGCTCGCCTACGCCGGCCACCTCCGGGACGAGCGCTCCGCCGCGCCGCGGACCCTCCGGCGGCGGATGGCCTGCCTCAGAGGCTTCTACAAGGATGCGGTGCGCACCGGCGTGCTGGAGCGCTCGCCCTTCGCGGACCTGGAGATGCAGCTGCCGCGGGCGCGGTCGCTGCCCCGGGGGCTGAGCCGGGCCGAGGCGCGGCTGCTGGCGGGCGAGGCCTGGCGTTCGGCCGGGCGGGACGGGGCCTTTGCCGCCGCGGTCCTGCTGATGCTGTCGGTCGGGCTGCGGGTCGGCGAGCTCGTCCGCCTGCGGCCGTCCGACTACGATTGCGACGGCGGCGGCCTCCACGTCCGCGGCAAGGGGCGGCGGGAGCGGCGGGTCTTCGTCATCGACGCCCGGCTGAGATCGCTGCTCGGCAGGCTGGCCGAGCGCCCGCAGGCCCGGTCGCTCTGCGGTCCCACCGGCCGCGACTGGACCACCCAGGCCGCCCGGCGCGAGCTTCGCGGCTTCGCCGCCGCCGCCGGCGTGACCCGGCGGGTCACTCCCCACATGCTTCGCCACACCTGCGCGACCCTGTTGCTCGAGGACGGGGTCGACCTGCGCGTTCTGCAGCGGCTGCTCGGCCACGAGAATATCGCCACCACCGCGCTCTACGCTCATGTCGGCGACAGCGGTCTGAGGCGGGCGCTCGAGCAGGCTGGGCTGCTGGCGAGCCTGGCGCGCGGTTGACCTGCCGGCGCGCGCCAGCCAATATGTTCTTGACTTGTTCCTGTTTGCCGCTTATGTTGGACCCCTGCCCGAGTCGGCATGCGCAACCGGCGGAGGCGGGAATCCGGCCATGGGGTTCGCCCCGGGGCCGGCGGCCGGCGCGAAGTCATCCGGGAACGTTTGAGCTCGCGTCACTGCGAAGAGCCGAAAAATGCCGATGGTCCTCCCGACGGGACCGCCTGGCGAAGAGCCGGCGATCCGGAAGGGGCCCCGCCCCCCGCGAGGGGGGCCGCGCGAGCCACCTCAAAGCCTTCCGAAGCGAAGGTACGGGACCTGACGGCTCTTCGAAAAGCCTGGACGCTTTCGAGTAACAACGAAAGCAGCAATAAGTCGTCCAGCCCCGGGTGCCGGTGGCAAGGACGCGCCGGCCGTTACTTCCCCATCCGGCAACGGAGGTCTTCGCGCGCCCCGTCATTCCGGCGAAAGCCGGAACCCATGAACATGTCCGTTCGAGCCTTCACACGGCAGCGTTCATGGATCCCGGATCAAGTCCGGGACGACGCCCCCGCATCCGTCCACTTCGTCCACTTCGTCCGATTCCGGACAGGCGCTAGCGGATCGCGCTCAGCTCGATGCCCTTCGTCTCCCTCGCCAGAAGGGCGCTGACCCCGCTGACGAAGCAGGCCACGCAGACGTAGATCGCCACGGGCACGGCCGAACCGTTGGCCTTGTACAGCCAGAGCGCGATGATCGGCGCCAGCGAGCCGGCGAGGATCGAGGTGAGCTGGTAGGCGATCGAGACTCCCGAATAGCGGATCCTGGTCGGGAAGAGCTCGGTGATGAAGGCGGCCTGCGGCCCGTACATGGCGCTGTGGAGAACCAGGCCGGTCACCAGAGCGAGGACGATCAGGCGGGGATCGCCGCTCGCCAGCATCGGGAAGAAGGCGAAGACGAAGCCGGCGAGGCCGAGCCCGCCGAAGGCGTAGACCGGGCGCCGGCCGATCCGGTCCGACAGCCGGCCGAAGAGCGGGATGGCGAAGAACTGGACGGCGGCGCCGATCAGCAAGGCCTCGAGCGCGAGGCTGCGGCTCTCGGCGGCGACGTCGACGAGGAAGGTCAGCGAGAAGACGGTGAGGATGTAATAAGAGATGTTCTCGCCGACCCTGAGGCCGGCGCCGAGCACGATCGCCCGGGGCCGCTCGCGAAGCACGTCCATCGCCGGCAGCTTCGGGGGCGTCTCCGCTTCGGCGAGCGCCTTCTCGAACATCGGGCTCTCCTCGACGCGGTGGCGGATGTACCAGCCGACCGCGACCAGCAAGGCGGAGAGGAGGAAGGGTATACGCCAGCCCCAGGCGAGGAAATCGGCCTCGCTCTGGACGCCCGCGATCAGCGCCAGCACCCCGGCCGAGAGCAGGCTTCCCGCCGCCACTCCCGCCAGCGGCCAGCTCGCCCAGAAGCCGCGGCGTGCCGCATCGCCATGCTCCGCCGCCATCAGCACCGCTCCGCCCCATTCGCCGCCGACCGCGAAACCCTGCACGAGTCGAAGCGCGATCAGCCCGGCCGGCGCCCAGATCCCGATCTGCGCATAGGTCGGCAGGAGGCCGATCAGGACCGTGGCGACGCCCATCAGTATGAGGCTCAGCATGAGCAGGCGCTTGCGGCCGATGCGGTCGCCATAATGGCCGAAGACGATTCCGCCGAGCGGCCGGGCGACGAAGCCGACGGCGTAGGTGGCGAAGGCGAGCAGGGTGCCGACGAACGGATCGTAGGACGGGAAGAAGAGCTTGTTGAAGACCAGGGCCGCGGCCGAGCCGTAGAGGAAGAAATCATACCATTCGATGGTCGTGCCGATCATGCTCGCCGCGACGACGCGGCGCAGCCTCCCCGGCTTCCAGGTTTCGTATTGGCCTTCAGTCGCCATGACCTCTCCTCATTCCTCCCCCGGGTTTCCGGGGGAGGGGGGACCATGCGAAGCATGGTGGAGGGGTTCTCCTTCGTCTGCAAGAACCCCTCCACCGCACTTCGTGCGGTCCCCCTCCCCGGCAAATGCCGGGGAGGATTTTCTTGCGGAGGCCATTTGCCCAGCCTAGCCGAAAGCGATGCGCTTCCTCCTCCCACTCGCCTTGCTCTTCGCCGGCGCCTGCGCCTCCACCCCTAGAGGCGATCCGGAGCCGGCCCGCTGGCGCGCCCAGGCGGAGCGGGTGACGATCGTTCGGGACGATTGGGGGATCGCGCACGTGCGGGGGAAGAGCGACGCGGACGCGGTGTTCGGGATGATCTACGCCCAGGCCGAGGACGACTTCAACCGGGTCGAGGCCAATTATCTCAGCGCGCTCGGCCGTACCGCCGAGGCGGAAGGAGAGGAGGCGATCTGGGCGGACCTGCGGGCGAAGCTCTACATGGATCCGGACGATCTGAGGGCGCGCTATGAGTCGAGCCCGGCCTGGCTGAAGCGGCTGATGGACTCCTGGGCGGACGGGCTGAACTATTATCTGGCCAACCATCCCGAGGTTCGCCCGCGCTCGATCAGCCGCTTCGAGCC
>JBEVDE010000302.1:0-4354 GCA_040514175.1 Allosphingosinicella sp.
CAAGCCCCTCCTCGCGCGCACCGCCCCCGTCGCTCCCAAGCGCCCCGCCAAACCCCGCCGCGCCAAGGCAACGGCGCAGTAAATTCCTCCCCGAGCTTGCTCGGGGAGGGGGACCACCCGAAGGGTGGTGGAGGGGTAGATGGCTCAGGCCTGCGCGGCTCCCCCTCCACCAGGCTTCGCCTGGTCCCCCTCCCCATCTGTCGATGGGGAGGATTTTCAGAAGCCGATCTTCGCGACCCGCTCGGGCTTCGCCTTCGCTTCCGACTCGAGCAAAGCGACGATCTCCTCCGTCCGGGCTTCCGGCCGATAGCGCAGCTGGCGTCTCACCACCGCGAAGTCGCCGGGCGTCAGGCCGCCGACCTCGGCGAGGCCCGCCGGAGCGGGCCTGGCGAAGAAAAGCGCGAAGGCCCGGGCCGACGCTTGCGCCGACAGCGCCTTCAGCTCGATCTTGAAGACGAAGCGCCTCAATGCCGCCGGATCGAGCCGCCGGGCGAAGTTGGTCGCCGCGACAAAGGGCAAAGGGTGGGAGTCCATCCAGGTGAGCATCTCGTTCACCTGGGTGATCTCCCAGGAGCGCTGCGCGTCTCCCCGGTCGAGGAGGAGCGAATCGGCCTCGTCGAACAGGAGGACCGCACCCTGGTCCCGAGCCTCGGCGAAGGCCTCGGCGATATTGGCCTCGGTCCCGCCGACCCATTTGGAGAGCAGGTCGGACGCCCGCTTGACGCTCAGCGGACGGTCGAGCCGCTCCGCCACATGAGCGGCGAGTGCCGTCTTGCCGGTGCCGGGGGGACCGGTCAGAAGGAGCGAGAAGTCGCTCGCCGCGCCGGGGGCGGAGACCTGCTCGACCAGGGGATCGATCGGCGATTCGCTCTCGTACAGCGAAAGATCGAGGCCGCCGCCGCCCGGGGCGGGGGCCAGAGCGCGGCCGCCGCGCAGGCCGAGCAGGATCGACCGGGCGGCCGTCTCGGCGTCCCGGGCGCCGCCGCCCGCCAGATTGGCGCAGCGCAAGGCGACCCGGGCGACGGCGGCGGTCTCCGGCGCGTGTCCCAGCAGGGCGTAGAGGCCGCGCGCCGACTCGCCGGCCCCTTCCGCGGCGGCCATGTGGGCGACGATCCGCGACCGCGCCTTCGGGCCGGGATAGTCCATCCTGAGGACGAAGCTCATCCGGCGCAGATGCGCGGCGTCGACCGCGGCGATGTCGTTGCTCGTCCACAGGATCGGCACGGCGTTGGTCTCGAGCAGCCGGTTCACGTAGATCTTGGAGCCCGAGCGAAAGCCGCCGCCCGCCGTCTCCCGGGCGTCGGCGAAGAGGTCCTCCATCTCGTCGAAGAGGAGGAGGCTTCGGCGGCGCCGGGCGAGGAGGCGCTGGGCGCGCTTCAGCGCATGGAGCCGGTCCCAGCGGGTCGGCTCCTCGCCTTCCTCGCACTCGCCGACGGCGAACAGCTCCGCCGCCGCCGCCGCCGCCAGGGTCCGGGCGAGCTCGGTCTTGCCGGTCCCGGGCGGCCCGTAGACGAGAATGTTGATTCCGGGCGTGCGCGCGGCCAGCGCCCCCGACAGCAATCTGAGGAGGAGGTCGAAGCTCGGCTCGTGCTCGACAAAGGCGTCGCGGCCGAGCGCCGCCGACTGACGGGTTCCGGCCAGGGCCTCGACCAGCCTTTCCTCCTCGACCTCGCCCTGGTCGAGCAGCCGCGAGAAGGTCCAGTCGAGCTCGAGCCGGTATCCGCCCTTGGCCATTTCGACGTGGAGCAGGCCGAGCGAGACGGGGGCCGAGCGGCGCACGCGCGCGGCGGCCTCGGCCGCGCCGGCGCCGGCGAGGAGGCCGGTCAGCGGCAGCAGGTCCTGCCCGCATTCGGCGAGCTGATGGCGAAGCGCCGTCAGCTGCGGCAGGCGCGCGAGCGCGACCGCGGCGTCGAGGAGCGCGGAGTCGAACGCGTCGAGCTCGAGCAGGCGCGCGACCGCCTCCGCCGCGCGCAGCAAGGGCGGCGCCGGCTCCCTCGTCTCGATCGCGGCGGCGAGGGCGGGGAGGCTGTCCCAGTCCAGCGCCTTGCCTTTGCACTTCTTGCCGGACTTGCCGCCATCGGACCATTTGACGTCCGGCCACAGCCAGTCCTTGCGGTCGCCGGCCCAGTCGAGCAGCGCGCGCGCCGTCGCCGAGGTCCGGCCCCCATTTTCGCGGAGCAGCACGAGGACGCGCTGCGCCAGAAGCTTCTCGCCCATGACAGATCCATTCGGCCGGGACGCGCCCGAACGGGCGCGGCCGCAGCCGTTCTCTTCGAGGTTCAGTGGATTTCGTGTCCGCCGGCCCGGGGCCGGCCGCGCTTGCTAGCGCTTGGGCATCCGGACGGAGGCGGGGTGAAATCGGGATAGGCCGCGATATTCCACGTCATTGCTCCATCGTTCCCGCCGCCGATGGGGCGCGGGGAGGGGGCGGATAGGCGGAGGCGTAACGAAAGTCAACGGCTCACGCCGCCGCGGCGGACTCGTGATGCTCGGCCATTCGCCTCGACATGAACAGCTTGAACAGAGTGAAGGCGAGGAGACCGACGGCCGCGGTGGCGACGTGGAGCAGCCAGAAGGTCGGCGTGTCCCAGGTCGAATAGAGCTTTCCAATCTCGCCGACGATCTTGTTGGCCGAGAAAAAGGCCAAATAATAGAGGCCGATGACGGTGGCGTTGATCTGCCGGGGGGCGATCTTCGAGAACAAGGCCAGGCTCACCGGCAGGATGCAGGCGAAGCCGATGCTGTTGAAGAGGTGGAACATGAGCGGCCAGAACAGTCCGATCTTGCCTCCACCCTGGGTCAGGGCCGCGAGATAGAGGCACAGGCCACCGGCGATGGTGAAAAAGCTGCCGATGATCATCTTGCCGAGCTCGTCCGGCTCGCGGCGCTTCGTTCCGTACCATTTGAAGAAGGCCGCGACCGCGACGAGCATCGAGAAGCTCAGCGTCGCGTCGATGGTGATCATCCAGCTGGTCGGCAGGGTGGTTCCGAAGAAGGTGAGCTGGAATTGCTGGTCGGCCCAGATCAGATAGGCGTTGAAGATCTGCTGGTTGGTGAGGAGCGCCACGGCCATGGCCGGGATCAGCAGGATCAGGGCCAGAACGCGCAGTTTCTCCTCGGGGGCGAGGCGATAGGTCAGCCAGAAATAGAGCGGGACCAGGGCCGCCAGGGCAATGAAGATTCCGGCGAGGAAGACGATTGCGATGACGAGGGCGATCGAAAGGGCGGCGACGGCGATCGTGCCGAGGGTCCTGCCCACGCCGATCGATTCGCTCTCGCCCTCCTCGACCGGCAGATGCGGCCGGCCGGCAAGGAAGATCATGACTCCGAGCACCATCACGATGCCCGCCGTTCCGAAGCCGTAATGCCAGCCCACCTCTTCGCCCAGAGTGCCGCTGATCAGCGGAGCGGCGATGACGCTGACGTTGATGGCGATGTAGAAGATCTGGAAGGCCATCGCCCGCCTGAGGTCGTTGCCCTTGTACAGCGCGCCGACCTGGCTCGCGATATTGCCCTTGAACAGGCCGACCCCGATGATCAGCGCCAGCAAAGCGAAGAGGAAGGCGCCTTCGAACGCCATCAGGAAATGGCCGATCGACATCACGACCCCGCCGGCGAAGAGGGCGACACGGCGCCCGGCGAAGCGGTCGGCGATGATTCCGCCGAGGATCGGGGTCAGATAGACGAGCGACGTATAGTCGCCGAAGATGGCCGAGGAGAGCGGCTGCCCGCTCAGGCCTTCATAATGCCACGACCGGAGCCAGTTGAGCCCGATCACGCCGTCCATCCGGGCCGGCACCAGCAGATAATTGACCATGTAGAGGGTCAGCAGCGTCTGCATGGAATAATAAGAGAAGCGCTCGCAGGCCTCGATGAAGCTCAGATAGCCGAGCCCTTTGGGATGGCCGAGGAAGGCGCGGTCGTTACGGTCGGCCGTGGCCTCGAAATCGGGGGTGGCTTCGGCGACGGTCATTCGCTTTCCCTCTCGAAAAATCGCGCGAAAGCTAGCGGATCGTTGCGGCGGCGTCAGTCCTTTTCGACGGAGGAATATCCTCCCTGCGCCGAAGGCGTGGGGAGGGGGACCAGGCGAAGCCTGGTGGAGGGGTAGCTGGCGAGGAATCGGAGGTTCGCAAGCGATTCCTCAACCGCCTCCGCCTTCTACCCCTCCACCACACATCGTGTGGTCCCCCACCCCATCTTCGTTGGGGAGGGTGATATTAACCGAACAGCCAGCGGCCGAGCAGGCGGTCGAAGGGGAAGGTGAAGATTCCGGCGATGAGGAGGGCGCCGGCGACCATGCCGCGCACGGTGTTGCGGTGCCGGCGGTGATTGTGCGCCCTGGCGGACCAGACGA
>JBEVDE010000151.1:0-6296 GCA_040514175.1 Allosphingosinicella sp.
CCCCTCCCCTGCAAATGCAGGGGAGGATTTTTTACGCCAGCGTCCGCAGAGTCACCGAATAGCGCAACGTCCCGAGCGGCGGGATGCTGTGCTCCCATTCATGCCGGGCCGCGCCGCGGAGCAGATAGGCGGAGCGGGGCTCGGCGGCGAGGGTGAAGCGCTCCCATTTCGCCCCGGCCCTGCGCCGGAAGCGCAGCGGCGCCGGGGCGAGCAGGGAGATGCCGACGACGTCGCCGAAGACCGGGCGGTCGCGGTGCCAGCCGATGCCGGCGCCCGGCGCATATTCGATCAGCAGCGCATGGACGAAGGCGTCCGGGCCGCGCCCCGCCAGCGCCGCCGCGCGGGCTCGCAGCGGCTCGAGCCAGTCCGGGAATTGCTCCGCTTCCCCGAGGCCGCTGCCGTCGAAGGCGTAATGCAGGCCGAACGAGACGGTGCGGCGGTTGCCGGTGAAGCCGTGGAACTCGAACGGCTTGAAGGGGAGGGCGGCGATCCGTCCGGCGAGCGAGCGCTCTTCCCCGGGGGCGAGGAATCCGGGCTCGTAGACCAGGCCCGCCGGGCCGGCGGGCGGTGCGCTTTCGACCAGATCGGTCTGCGGCCTTGGCATAAGCGAACGTCCTCAACGGGTTCGGCTAGCGATTCGGTAATCATTTCTGTGCGATGGGACACCCCGACACGCCGATCCTGGGGGCCGAAATGCACGAACTCCGCTCAACGATCCTTTCCGGAGAGCCCAAGGCCACGCTGGTTGCGCAAAAGGCCAAGGCCAAGGCCGAAGGGGCGAGCGCCGGCCTCACCAGGATCGCGATCAAGCGCCAGGAAGCCCGGGTCACGAACCAGCGGCTCGAGGATCGCCTTCGAGGCATCGTCGAGAGCACGAACATCATCTTCCGCCGCCGCCGGCAGGAAGTCGCCGTGGTCAACGTCTCCTCGCGCGGCGCGATGATCCGCTCGGAGATCGAGCCCCGGATCGGGGAGAAGCTCGACCTCCTGTTCGACGACAAGAACCGCACCAGGTGCATCGTGCGCTGGGTGCGCGAAGGCCGGATCGGCCTCGAATTCGTCGATGAGACAATCCTGTGGACCGCGGACCGGAACGATTCTCCCGTCTTCCAGCCCGAACCGCCCGAGCCCGCCGCACTCCACGCCGTCACCGACCGGGAGCCGCGCCAGAAGCTGCTTCGCGCGGGCACGCTCTACTGGAGCGGGATCTCGATCCCGGTGCGGCTTCGCAACATCTCCGGCGGCGGCGCCCGGGTCGAGAGCGGGCGCGAGCTCTGCCCAGGCTCCGAGGTCGAGCTCGACATGGGCGAGGCCGGTTTCCAGATCGCCGAGGTGCGCTGGTCGAAGGACGGCCAGGTCGGCCTCCGATTCGCCGAGTCGTTCGACATCGAATCGCTTGCCCCGTCGCACCAGGCCGAGCGGCCGCCCGAGGTCCTCAAGCCCGCCTATCTCGAGACCGAGCTCCAGCCCGATTCGCCCTGGGCGGCCCGCTTCGAGCGGCTTTCGCTGACCGACCTGAAGCCGGTCGAGCCGAAAGGCTGACATCCTCCCCGGCGCCGAAGGCGATGGGGAGGATAGTTTGGTCACCCGACGCTGGTCAGCCAGAAGATCCCGAAGCCGACGAACAGGAAGCCGGCCAGGGCCATGATCAGGTAGATCGGCCCGGGCTTCGCGGTTTCGAGCACGCATTCCTCCGGATCCTGCGGATTGTAGCGGACCATCGGGCTCGCCCCGACCGGATAGGCCGCAAGCGCGGCCTCCGCCTTGTTTCGGCTGGCGAAGCGGTAATTGCCGAAGCGCAGCCGCCGGCCGGTCAGCTCGCGGCCGCCGGCGGCGTAGGCATAAGCGACGACGGGATTGTACCAGGTGCTGGTGGCGCCCTCACGATCGGTCGATTCCTCCTCGACGATTTCGCTCGACACCACCCGCCCGGGCGCCGTCGGCCAGGTCTCGGCCGCCTTGGCCTTGCCGACCGCCCGGACATGGGCCCAGCCGAAGCCGGCGACCCAGATCATGCCGAGCAACAGCATGCCAATACCCACATATTCCATTGAAAACCCTCCCTTGCGTCGCCGCCATTGAGCATTGCCGCGGGCCCGGAGTAAAGCCCGCAGGGCAAGGGAGATTGCGATGCTGAAGCTCGTTCTGGGACTGTTGGCGCTCGCCTCGGCCGGCGCCGCGGCGGCGCAACCCGATTATTCGGCCCAATTGAAGGAAGGCGATTCGATCCTGCGCGACTTCCGATTCGCCAGCGGCGAGCGGACGGACCGGCTCAGAATCCATTATGCGACGCTCGGAACGCCCCGGCGGGATTCGAAAGGCGCCGTGACCAATGCGGTGATGGTCCTCCACGGCACCGGCGGCTCGGGGCGGCAATTCCTCCAGCCGCAATTCGCGAACGAATTGTTCGGCCCCGGCCAGCCGCTCGACCTGGCCCGCTATTACGTCATCCTCCCCGACGGCCTCGGCCACGGCAAATCGTCCAAGCCGAGCGACGGGGAGCGCATGCGATTCCCGAAATACGATTATTCCGACATGGTCGAGGCGCAGCGGCGGATGCTGATCGAGGGGCTGGGCGTCAGCCGGCTGAGGCTGATCATGGGCACGTCGATGGGCTGCATGCACATCTTCGTCTGGGCCGAGGCGCATCCGGATTTCGCCCGGGCGGCGATGCCGATGGCCTGCCTTCCGACCGAGATCGCCGGCCACAATCGGATGTGGCGCAAGCTCGCCGTCGAGGGCGTCAGGAGCGATCCCGCCTGGGCCGGCGGCGACTATTCCGCCCAGCCCGCGCAGGGCCTTCGAACCGCGGTCAGCGTCCTCCAGATCGCCGGCTTCGCGCCGCTCTATCTGCAAAAGGCCTATCCGACGCGCGAGACGGCCGACGCCTACATCCTGGACCGCGTCGCGAAGGACCTCCCCACCCGCGACGCCAACGATCTCATCTACCAGCTCGAGGCGTCGCGGACCTATGATCCCTGGCCCCGGCTGGAGCGGATCCGGGCGCCGCTGACCTGGGTCAACAGCGCCGACGATTTCATCAATCCCGCCGACTACGGAATCGCCGAAGACGCGGCTCGGCGCCTGAAGACCGGCCGCTACATCCTGATCCGCGCGACCAGCGACACCCGCGGCCACGGCACCCATAGCTGGGCCAAATTCTGGCGCCAGGAGTTGATCGACCTGCTGGCGCGGACGGAGGAATAGGGGCGAGTCCGGACACGCCGCGCCCGGGCCGAAGGCCCAAGAGGGTTCGCACAAAGGCACGAAGGCGCAAAGGGGCTGTACTGGCTCGGGCCTTACGGCGTTTTCGAACCGGCTGCAGATAAGCCGCTTCGCGGAGTCTTTGTGCCTTCGTGCCTTTGTGCCTTTGTGCGAACAAAAATTCCGGCGGCCTTAGCTTCGCCGCGTTCGAAAGTTATAGCGGACGCATGAGCGAAGCTCTCCACACCCTCGTCGCGGACGAGCTGGCCGAGCCGGTCGATCCGCGGGTGAGCGCGATGGCGGCGGCGGTGGCGGGATCGTATCCGGGCGCGGCGCGGGCGGTGCTGTTCTACGGCTCTTGCCTGAGGCAGCGCGAGCTCGACGGGCTGATGCTCGATTTCTATCTGATCGTTTCGGATTACCGGGCCGCTTACGGGCGGAGCTGGCGGGCGCCGGCCAACCGGCTGATCCCGCCCAACGTCTTTCCGTTCGAGCATGACGGCCTCGTCGCCAAATATGCGGTGCTGAGCGAGGCCGATTTCGAGCGGCTGAACGGACCGGAGACCTTGTCCGTGTCGGTCTGGGCGCGGTTCGCCCAGCCCTCGCGGCTGGTATGGAGCGCCAATGCCGCGGCCGCCGCCAAGGCGGTCGGGGCGGTGGCCCGGGCGGCGCCGACCCTGCTCGGCGAGGCGCGGCCCTTGTGGGAGGGCGGCGGCGATCCGCTCGACCTGTGGCGCTGCGCCTTCACACTCACTTATTCGGCCGAGCTTAGGGCGGAGCGGCAGGGGCGGCCCGCCTCGGTGGTGGACGCCGAGCCGGAGCGCTACCGCCGCTTCACCGCGGCGGCGGGCCTCGATCTCGCCGCCGCGGTGTCCGACTCCGATCGCAAGCGCGCCCGGCGGCGCTGGGCGGCCCGGCGGCGGGCGGGGAAGGCGCTGACCGTGCTTCGGCTGGTCAAGGCGAGCGGCACCTACGCCGGCGGGATCGATTATCTCGCCTGGAAGATCAACCGCCACGCGGGCACGAAGATAGAGGTGAAGCCCTGGCAGCGACGCTGGCCGCTCATCGCCGCTATCGGCCTGCTGCCGCGGCTGCTGAAGCGGGGGGCCATTCGTTAGGCCGCCGGGCGAGCGCCCCGGCGACCGCGCCCGCCAGAGCGGCGACGGTGAAGGGCTTGCGCAAGATGTCGTGGCCGCTCAGCTCCTCGCTTCCCGCCTCGCCGACATAGCCGGTGACGTAGAGGATGGCGGTCGAGGGCCAGCGCGCAATGGCCTCGCGGACCAGCTCGGGGCCGGTCATTTCGGGCATCATGATGTCGGTGATGACGAGCTCGATCCGGCCGGACTCGCGCTCCAGTATCTCGAGCGCCTCGCGGCCGCCGGCGCAGGCGATCGGCCGGTAGCCGAGCTCCTCGAGCGCGCCCACCGTCGAGCGGCTGACCCGGGGATCGTCCTCGACGACGAGGATCGAAATGCCGGCGGCGCCCGGCGCGGCCTCGTCCAGGCCGGGGGCCGGGACCGCCGCGGCCTCGACCTCCTGGGTCGAGCGCGGCAGATAGAGCGAAACGGTGGAGCCGGCGCCGACGGCCGAATCGACGATTACGTCGCCTCCCGATTCGCGGGCGAAGCCGAAAATCTGGCTGAGGCCGAGGCCGGTGCCCTTGCCGACCGGCTTGGTCGTGAAGAAAGGCTCGAACACCCGCTCGATCACTTCCGGGGCCATTCCCGAGCCGGTGTCGGAGACGCTGATCCGGACGAACTCGCCGGCGCCGAGCTCGCCCACCTCGCCGGCGCCGAGCGCGACATTCTCGACCCTGATCGCCATCTGGCCCTCGCCGTCCATCGCGTCGCGGGCGTTGACGGCGAGGTTGAGGATGGCGTTCTCGAGCTGGTTGGTGTCGACGCTGACGTTCCACGTCTCCTCGGGGAAATGGGTTCGCACGGTGATCCGCTCGCCGATCGAGCGGTCGACCAGGTCGAGCATGCCTTCGACCAGCCCGGCCGGAGCGACGGCGACGGGAAGCAAGGGCTCGGCCCGAGCGAAGGCGAGCAGCCGGCGGGTCAAGGCGGCGGCTCGGGTGGCGCCCTCCATCGCATTGTCGAGGTGGAACTCGACCTCGCGGCGCGAGCCGGTGAGCTTGCGCCGGGCGAGATCGAGGCCGCCGACGACGACGGCCAGCATGTTGTTGAAATCGTGGGCGATGCCCCCGGTCAGCTGGCCGACCGCCTCCATCTTCTGGACCTGGCGGAGCTGCGCCTCGGCCGCCTCGCGCTCCGCCGATTCCTCCTTGAGCTGCTCATAGGCCTGGCTCAATTCGCGGGTGCGTTCGCGCACCGCCTGATCCAGCTGGCTGGCCCGGCTCGCCTCGCTGTCGGCCTCGCGAAGCGCCGCCAGCCGCTCGCTGATCGCCCGGAAGGCGAGCCAGCCGAGCACGATCGCTCCGATGCCGATCGCCACCGCCAGCCAGCCCAGCCATTCGGTGAGCTGGTCGGAGCGGGTGCCGGAGACCCGGGTGGTGGCCATTCGCTGGCGCAGATCCTCGCGCTCGGCGACGGCGATCTGGGCGAGGGTTTCGCGAAGCCTGGGTCCGGTCTGGGTCCGGGAGGCGCCGTAGAAGAGCGAGATGCCGCCGCTGCCGCGCTTCGCCTGGGCGGCGACGGCGGCCGGAGCCAGCTCCTGACCGCGGGTGGCGAACAGGGCCTCGAGCGCCTCGACCCGCGCGAGCTGCTCCCGATTGCCGCGGACCTGCCGCCTGAGTTCGCCGATCAGCTGCTGCGCCTGGCGCCACTCGGCGCCGTAGACGCTGCCGCTGGTCTTGACGTCCTCGTCGAGAACGTAGCGGCCGAGCGCCGCCTCGGCGCGGGCGATGGTGCCGTCCACCGTCCGGGTCAGGAGCATGACGTCGTAGCTGTGGCGCTCCGAGGCGAGCGCCCGGTCCCGCGCCTCGTTGGACGAGGTCACCATCAGCATCAGGACGACGAGCAGCAGAGCGGCGAGCACGGCCCCCGCGCTCGCCAGCACTCCGCGCCATGTCCCGGAAGCTCTTTCCTCGGGCATGGCGTACATGTCCTCGCCCGCCATGAAGGGGAGTC
>JBEVDE010000201.1:0-7487 GCA_040514175.1 Allosphingosinicella sp.
CCGCGGCCCTTGAGGCCGGGCAGATCGGCGAGCGCAAGCCCGGCCTGCGCCAGGTCGCCGCCCAGCGCCTCGACCGCGCCGAGCACGGCGAGCGCGTTCGACACCCAATGGTCGCCCGGCTGCGAGATGGTGAAGGTGAGCTCGGCCTCGGGCAGGATCGCGGTGACCAGCGAGCCTCCGCCGGGCGAGGTGACGACGTCGCGGGCGCGGATGTCCGCGCCCTCGCCGAGGCCGAAGCTCAGCACCCGTCCCGCATAGGGCCGGGCGGCGGCGGCGAGCCGGCCGCGATAGGGACTGTCCCAGGGGACGAGCGCGATCCCCCCCTCCTCCAGCCCCTGGAAGATCTCGCCCTTGGCATCGGCAATCTCTTCCTCGTTGGCGAAGAAGGCGCGGTGCGCGGAGGCGATGGCGGTGACGATGGCGACGTGGGGACGCACCAGCCGGGTCAGTCCGGCGAGCTCGCCGGCATGGTTCATCCCCATCTCGAACACGCCGAAGCGGGTCTCGCGCGGCATCCGGGCGAGCGAGAGCGGAACGCCGACATGGTTGTTGTAGCTCTTCACCGAGCGATGCGCCTCGCCCGGCGCGGCGCGGTCGAGCGCCGCGTAGAGCGCCTCCTTGGTCCCGGTCTTGCCGGCCGAGCCGGTGACTCCGCAGATCCGGGCCTGGGTGCGGTTGCGGGCGGCCCGGCCGAGGGCGTTCAGCGCCGCGCCGGTGTCGTCGACCCGGACGTGGGGATGGGGGACGTCGTGCGAGACGATCGCCCCGGCCGCGCCCGCGGCGAAGGCCTTGTCGAGGAAGCGATGACCGTCGGTCGCCTCGCCCTTCATCGCGACGAACAAATGCCCGGGCTCGACCTCGCGCGAATCGAAAGCGACCCCGGAGACTTCGAAATCGCCATGAACGCCGCCGCTCGTGGCGGCCGCGATTTCCTCCGAGGTCCAGAGCGCGCTCATGCGCCCTCCCCCTCCAAAAAACGGGGACAGCATACATTTTCCAGCCGGCCCCGAAGTGGCGCGCGCCCGACCTTCTCCGTGAAAAATCTATGCTGTCCCCGTTTTTTTTGTCCCGGGTTTCTCATGCCGCGCACTCCCGCGCGACGGCGACGTCGTCGAAAGGGAGCACCCGGTCGCCGACGATTTGGCCCTGCTCGTGGCCCTTGCCGGCGAGGAGGATGAGGTCGTCCGCGCCCGCCTCGGCCACCGCCGCCGCGATCGCCTCGCGCCGGCCCGGCACCTCGCGGGCGTCGTGGGCGCCTTCGAGCACGCCGCGCCGGATCGCCGCGGGATCCTCGCTCCTGGGATTGTCGTCGGTGACGAGGACGAGGTCGGCCAGCCGGGCCGCGGTCGCCCCCATCTGGGCCCTCTTGCCGACGTCGCGGTCGCCGCCGGCGCCGAAGACGATGATCAGCCGCCCTTTGGCATGGGGCCTCAGCGCCTCGATCGCCGCCTCGATCGCGTCCGGCGTATGGGCGTAATCGACATAGACCGGCGCCCCCGCCCGGGTGATCACCGCCCGCTCCAGCCGGCCGCGCACCCCCTGCACCCGGCCGAGGCCGGCCAGGGTCCGCTCGAGATCGCCGCCGGTGGCGAGCGCCAGCCCCGCCGCGGTCAGGGCGTTGGCCGCCTGGTAGGCGCCGATCAGGGGCAGCTCGATCCTGTGGGTCTTTCCCGCCGCCTCGACGATCAGGCGCTGGCCGAGCTGGGTCGCCTCGCGCTGGATCAATTTCAGGGTCTCGCCGCGCCGCCCGACCGTCAGCCGCCGAAGCCCGCGTGCCGCACACCGCCGTCCGACTTCCTCCGACTTCGGATCGTCGGTCCAGATCACTGCCGCGCCGTCCGGCTCGACGACTTCGTCGAACAGCCGCATCTTGGCCTCGAAATAGGCCTGCATCGTCTCATGATAGTCGAGATGGTCGCGGGTGAAATTGGTGAAGGCGGCGGCGCGCACCGGCAGCCCCTCCGTCCGATATTGCGACAGGCCGTGGCTGGACGCCTCGAACGCGGCGTGGGTGACGCCCTCGCGCGCGAGGCCCGCCATGTTCGACAGGAAGGTGACGATGTCGGGAGTCGTCAGGCCGGTCGTGGTCCGGTCGTCCGCGGTGGTGACTCCGAGCGTGCCGATCGAGGCGGCATGGTGCCCGGCCATGCGCCACAATTGCCGGGTCAGCTCGACGCTCGACGTCTTGCCGTTGGTGCCGGTGACGGCGACGACGGTGTCCGGGAAGGGCTGGAAGAATTTCGCCGCCAGCCGGGCGAACTCGCGCCTCGGCTCCTCGGCCGCGACATGGGCGGCGCCCTCGACCTTAACGCCGGGCCGGGCCACCACCGCCACGGCGCCGGCGCTCACCGCCTGCCCGATGAAGTCCTCGCCGTTGAAGACGGCGCCCCGGAAGGCGCCGAAGATCGTCCCTGGGGCGACCTTGCGGTGATCGATCGCAAAGCCCGTCACCCGGGAATCGCCGCCGATTCCCGCGAGGTCGGCGAGGCGCATCGATCAATCTTCCTTTTTAACGTATTGGAGAACCTCGGCCATGTTGACGTCGCGGCGCTCGTCCGGCTGGACTCCGAGCAGCGCGCCGATCCGGCTCACCACCCTCGACACGACCGGGGCGACGTTCCAGCCGGCGGTGTGGAAGCCGAAGGTTTCGGCGGTCGATTTGGGATCGTCGAGCATGGCGACCACGACATAGCGGGGCTCGTCCATCGGGAAAACGCCCGCGAAGGTGGTGACCACGGCGGCGCCGGTGTAGCGGCCGCCGACGATCTTCTCGGCCGTTCCGGTCTTGCCGCCGACTCGGTAGCCGGGCGCGTCGGCGCGTTTGCCGGTGCCGTCGGTGACGACGAGCCGGAGCAGCGAGCGCATCCGAAGGGAGGTGTCCTCGCTGAACACCCGGCGGCCCTGCGGCACCGGATGGCGGCCGTCGACCTTGAGCAGGGTGGCGGGCCTCCAGACGCCGCCGTTGAACAAGGTGGCGTAGCCGGTGGCAAGGTGGAGCGGGGTAACCGCGATGCCGTGGCCGTAGCCGACCGTCATGGTCGCGACATCGCCCCAATTGGCGCCGGGAGTCAGCGTCCGGCCGCGCTCGTTCAGCTCGATCGACACCGGCTCGAGGAAGCCCATCTTGCGCAGGAATTCCTGCTGCCGCGCCGAGCCGACCTGGGCGGCGATTTGGGCGGTGCCGATGTTGGAGGATTCCTTCATGATCTCGGCGACCGAGCAGGCGCGGTTGAAGGGATGGGTGTCGGTGATGGTGAAGCCGCCCGCGGGCAGGCCGCTCGGACAATTGTACATCTGGCCGAAGCTCTTCACCACGCCGGCGTCCATCGCCATCGCGACGGTGAAGGGCTTGAACGTCGAGCCGAGCTCGTAGACGCCCATCGTCGCCCGGTTGAAGCCGGCGGCTTCCGCGTTGCGGCCCGGCTTGTTCGGGTTGAGCTGCGGAAGCGAGGTCATGGCGATGACTTCGCCGGTTTTGACGTCGAGGACGATTCCGGCGGCGCCGATCGCGCTGAAACGGGTCATGGCCGCATAGAGCTCGGTCTCGAGCACGCCCTGGACCCGGGCGTCGATCGACAGAGCGACCGGAGTGCCGCGCTGGGCCGGGTCGCTCAGCCGGTCCTGGAGCACCCGCTCCATGCCGGCGACGCCGTTGCCGTCGAAATCCGTCCAGCCGAGGATATGGCCGGCCATCGCCGTCTGCGGATACATGCGCTGGGGCTCGCGGCTGAACTCGATCGCCGGCTCGCCGAGCGCATTCACCGCAGCGACCAGCTCCGGGACGGCGCGGCGGCTGAGAAACAGGAAGGTTTTGCCCGACGTGAGCATCGCCTTATAGTCTTCGGCGCTGCGCTCCGGCATCAACTCGGCGAGCTTGACCGCGAGCTCGGCGGGATTGCCGAGCAGCCGGTCGGGATGGACGGCGATCGACCAGGCGTCGATCGTCCGGGCCAGAGGCATGCCGTTGCGGTCGACGATGTCGGCGCGCGGCGGGATCAGCGGGTTGCCGATCTGGCCGGCGCCGCCCCGGTCGGTGAACAATTGCAGGAAAAGCAGGCGGCCGGCGATCAGCATCGTCACTCCGGCGAAGACCAGCATCATCAGCATCAGCCGCTGATAGGTCAGGCTCAGCCCCTGCGGACGCTGGCCGGCGCCGCCGTAGCGGTCGGCGAGGATCGCGGCGCTGGCCATCAGTTGCCGCCGCCTCCCTTGCCCTTGGCGCGCGGCGCGGCGGCGGCTTCGCGCACCGGCTTGACGGTGGCGGCGGTGCGCAGGGTCTCGGGCTTTGCGGCCGGCCTGGCGGCCGAGCGGGAGGCGGTCGCCTCGGGCTTGGCGGTCGAGCGCGGAGCGGCCGCCTCGGGCTTCGTGGCCGCAGCCGTGCGCTGCGCCGCCGGCTTGCCGGGCTTCGCGGCCGGCTTCGGCTCCGCTTTCGCCGGAGCGGCGGAAGCCGTGCGCTGCGCTTCGGGCTTGTCCAGCCTGGCGGCCGGCGGCTTCGGCTTCGCCGGCGCCTCGGCGGCGGTGAAGCTCGCCCGATGGATCATCGGCGGCTGCGCGGCCGGGCGCTCCGCGATCGCCTGGACGACCGGCGGGGTCGCCGGCCTGGCGGCTTCGGACGGCCCGGCGGCGGCGGTGTCGGCGGAAGCGAGGCGCACCTCGGCCGAGCGCTCGGCGACGGTCGGATCGTTGCGGTAGAGCCGGGCGAGAGTGAATTCGTCCTTGAGGAACTGGGCCGAGCTCGGCGCGGCAAGGGCGAGCACCTCGGCATTCCACTGCTCGAGCTGGGTCATCCGGCCGCGCGTCCCGAGCTCGGTCTGGAGCGAGCGGATGTCGCGCTTGGCGGCGATGATCTGGCGCTCGACCTTGGCGAGCTCGTTGCGCTCTGTGGCGACCCGGAGCGACACCATGTAGCAGCTGAGCGCGGCGCCGCCGACGGTGGCGACCCAGATGACGGACTTGAAGCCCCTTGCGATCATGAGGGCATCCCTTCCCTGCTCGTCCATGCGGATGCGGAGGTCCGCCGGGCGACCCGAAGAGTCGCCGAGCGGGCCCGCGGATTGGCTTTGATTTCGGCTTCGCCGGCCCTGACCGGCCTGGCGACGGAGTCGAACGTGGAGTCCGGCCGGTTCCCGCTTTGCACGGGCAGATGACGCGAGCCCGACGGGACGTCGCCGCTGCGCTCTTTGAGGAAGCGCTTCACCATCCGGTCCTCGAGGCTGTGGAAGGTGACGACGGCAAGCCGTCCACCGGGCTTCAGCACCTGCTCGGCCGCTTCGAGCCCGCCCTCGAGCTCCTGAAGCTCTTCGTTCAAATGGATCCGGATCGCCTGGAAGGTGCGGGTCGCCGGGTCCTTTTTCATTCCGGCATGCCAGCCGAGCGCCTTGCGGACGACGCCCGCGAGCTGGGCGGTCCGCTCGATCGGCCGGGCCGCGACGATCGCCCGCGCGATGCGCCGCGACTTGGGCTCCTCGCCATAGCGGTAGATGACGTCCGCAATGTCCTCTTCGCTCGCGCCGTTGAGGAAATCGGCGGCGCTCTCCCCATCCCGCGCCATGCGCATGTCGAGCGGACCGTCGGACTGGAAGGAGAAGCCGCGCTCGGCGCGGTCGAGCTGCATCGAGGAGACGCCGATGTCGAGAGTCACGCCGTCGACTTCATGGACGTCGCGGAGGGCAAGCGCCTGACGCATCCGGGAAAAACGCTCCGGAACAAGCGTCAGGCGCCCCCCGCTCGAAGCCGCCAGGGCCTCGCCTTCTTGTATCGCATCGGGATCGCGGTCGAAGGCGTAGACTCGGGCAGCCCCTTTCTCGAGAATGGCATTGGTGTAGCCGCCGGCGCCGAAGGTGCCGTCGACATGGGTCTCGCCGGGCGCGACGGCGAGGGCGGCGGCGACCTCGGCCAGAAGCACCGGGACGTGCGGGGCGGGCACGCCGGGGGTTTCGGAGGCCGGGCTCACGAGGCGATGCCTTTTTCCTCGAGGCGCCAGGCGGCAATCTCCTTGAGATCCCTGTCGCCCTCGACGAGGGCGATCCGCGGGTTCCAGATCTCGACGATCCCGCCGACACCGACGAACAGGGCGAGGTCCTCGATCTTGCCCTTGCGGCGCATCATCGGCGGCAGAACGATTCGGCCGGAGGGATCGTAGGGCACGTCCTCGGTCATGCCGAACATGCGCCGCGCCCGGGCATAATGGTCGTCGAGCGTGCCTCCGCGATCCTCCTCGGCGAGCCGGCGGCGCTCGAGGTCGGTCCAAAGATTCTTGGCGTAATTGCGCCCGTAGGCGGTCAGGCAGGGCGCGATCTCGTGGGCGCCGACGACGATCGCCCGGGCGTCCGAGCGACGCTCGATGACGGAGCGGACGAAGGCTGGAACGGAGAGACGCCCCTTGGCGTCCACTACGTTGAGCGCGCTTCCCTGGAAGAAGTCCTCGACCTCCACCGCCCCTGTCCGCTCCCCTTACACGGAACTCTCCCGTTCGCGGACGCGCAATGCGCGCCGCGTGACTCGCCGGTCAGCCGGAAGATGCCCCAAAAATCAGAAGGCGTGGATAACATCGGCGAACCCCTAAGGGAAGGGGATTTCATGCCTTTTTTGGGGATTTGATGCCTTTAGAGGGTATTTCGCGGTTTGTTCACAGCTTTGTTCAAATGTTGTTCCTGATCTTCCGGCCTGTGGATAAGTATGTGGTTAGCGCTTCGGCAGACGTTGCGGCAAGGGAGCGATTCCCTCGCGCAGAAGAGACGCTACCGCGACTGCGCCGGCGCCGGTTGCGCGGTCGCATTGTCGTCGTCGGCATTGCCGGGGGCGACTCCGAGCTCGGCGAGCGGCTCCTTGGGCTCGGCCTCGTTGGCGCCCGGCAGGGCGACCTGGTTGCCGCCGGAAAGCTGGGTCTCGATCAGATTGGGCGTGATCGGCGCTTCGTTGCTGGGACTGGTGAAGACCGCGCCGAGCAGCACGAGCAGGAAGACGAAGGCGAGGCCGGTGAGGCCGATTCGGACCCGTTGCACGCGCTTCCCTTGTCTCCAGCCCCCGAGCGAAGCGAAAAGAGTAACTTACGCCGCACCCTTTGTCGAACCCGAGCGTCGCTGTTGCGAAGCACTCGCAGAAAAGCCCTTGACGGCGCCTGCGCCGCTCGCGAAGTGATTGATATGATGAAAAGCCGTATCACGCTCGCCGCCGCCCCCCTCGCGGCCCTCCTCGCCCTCGCCGCCTGCAAGAACGAGACCATCGACGGCAATGTCGATCCCAACGCCAATGCCGCCAACGCGGCGGCGACGCCGGTCGCGGCGCCGCCGATGATCCAGGCGAGCCGCACCTACCGGTGCAAGGACAACAGCCTGCTCTACGCGGACTTCTACACCAACGACACGGTCCAGGTCCGCTCCGCCAAGGACAAGCCGCCGACCATCCTGACCGCGGCCGCGGCCGGCCAGCCCTATGTCGCCGAGGGTTATTCGCTCAGCGCCAATTCGGAGCAGATCAGCTACACC
>JBEVDE010000307.1:0-4069 GCA_040514175.1 Allosphingosinicella sp.
AGATTGTGTCCGGGGGACACGATCTCGCTCCAACACATGCGGAGCATGGTGGAGGGGTAATTGCCGAGGCTTCTGCCAGTTACCCCTCCACCACCCTTCGGGTGGTCCCCCTCCCCATGCTTTGCATGGGGAGGATTTACCGCCCCGCGAACCCGGCCAGAACCTCGCAAACCCAGCGCCCCGCGGTCAGCGCCGTGATGTCGCTGACGTCGAGGTCCGGGTCGAACTCGGTCAGGTCGACCAGCCTGACCCTCGGCTCGGCCGCAAGCCGCCGGGCGGCGGCGAAGAACATCGATACCGGCATCCCGCCCGGCCGGGCGCCGGGGGCGCCGGGACATTGCGAGCGATCGATGACGTCGATGTCGAAATCCACCATCAAGGCGTCGAGGTGGACGAAGCGGGCGAGGGCGTGGTTGAGCACGGCGAGGATGCCGCGCTCGAGACACTCCGCCATCGTGTAGATTCCGATCCCGAAGGCGCGGGCGTCGGCGTGCATCCGGGCCGTGTTGGCGAAGGGGGCGAGGCCGATCTGGCAGATATTGGCGCCGGGCAGGCCGTCCTCGATCAGGCAGCGTATCGGATTGCCGTTGATCGGCCCGACGTCTGTCTCGCGAAGGTCGAAATGGGCGTCCAGCGTGATCAGGCCCACTTTGGCGAGCGGCACTCCGAGCGCGTGCGCCGCCGGGCGGGTGACGGCGTTGTTGCCGCCGAGGAGCAGGGTCAGGCGGTGGGCGGAGACGGCCGCAGCGGCGGCGTCGCGGATCGGCGCGAAGCCCTCGGCCGGGCTCAGGCCCTGGACCGGGACGTCGCCGAGATCGCGCACCGCGAAGAACAATTCCGAGCTCCGCTCGACGTCGTAGGTGCTGAAGCGGCGAAGGGCCCGGCGGACCGTGTCGGGGGCAAGGTCGCAGCGGCCCGGAGTGACCGAACCCGCCTCCATGGGAACCCCCAGCAGCGCGACCTGACCCTCGCCGCCGATCAAGTCAGCGATGGATTTCCAGCTCATGACGTTGCTCTTAATCGGTCGAAGGTTAAGAAGCGACCTATGTGGGACCGACTGCTTACGGATTGCCACGTCGCGACGATGGATCCGGCTGCGCCCGGCGCGTTCGGCGCGATCGAGGACGGCGCGATCGGAATCCAGGACGGACGGATCGTCCGGGTCGGGCGCCGGATCGACCTCGCCGGCTACCGGGCGAAGACGATCGAGCCGCTCGGCGGGGCCTGGGTCACGCCCGGGCTGATCGACTGCCACACCCACCTCGTCTTCGGCGGCGACCGGGCGGCGGAGTTCGAGCAGAGGCTGAACGGCGCCAGCTACGAGGAGATCGCCCGGGCCGGCGGCGGCATCGTCTCCTCGGTCAAGGCGACCCGCTTCGCTACGCCGGACGAGCTGGTCGAGCAGGCGCGGCCGCGGCTGCGCGCGCTGATGCGGGGCGGAGTCACCACCGTCGAGATCAAGTCGGGCTACGGCCTCGACGTGCCGAGCGAGATGAAGATGCTCGAGGCGGCCCGGACGCTCGGGGCAAGCGAGGCGGTGCGCGTCGTGCCCACCCTGCTCGCGCTTCACGCTCTGCCGCCGGAGCATCGCGACAGCCGCGAGGATTATGTCAGGATGGCGATCGAGGAGATGCTCCCCGCCGTCGCCGAGGCAGGGCTGGCCACGGCGGTGGACGCCTTTTGCGAGGGCATCGGCTTCACGCCCGGCGAGGTGCGCGCCCTGTTCGAGGCCGCCGAGGAGCATGGCCTCAGGGTCAAGCTCCACGCCGAGCAGCTCTCGAATCTCGACGGCGCCGCCCTGGCGGCCGAGTTCGGAGCGCTGTCGGCCGACCATCTCGAACATGCCGACGAGGCCGGGATCGGCGCGATGGCCCGCGCCGGAATGGTCGCTGTGCTCCTGCCGGGCGCCTTCTACGCGCTCCGCGAGACGAAGCGGCCGCCGGTCGACCTGCTTCGCCGCCACGGCGTGCCGATGGCGGTGGCGACCGACTGCAACCCCGGCACCTCCCCCGTCCTCTCGCCGACCCTGATGCTGAGCATGGCCTGCACCCTGTTCGGGCTCACCCCCGAGGAGGCGCTGGCCGGGATGACGGTCCATGCGGCGAAGGCGCTCGGCCTCGAGAAGGAGGTGGGCACGATCTCGACCGGCAAGGCCGCGGACCTGTGCGTGTGGCGGGTAAGCCGGCCGGCGGAGCTTGCTTACTGGATCGGACTGCCGGGGCCGGAGAAGCGGATCGTCGCGGGGGTGGATGCGTGATCCGTCGCCCCAGCGCAGGCTGGGGGCCCGGCGGGTGACGAGCGCCGGTTCCTTTCACCCCCGGGGCCCCAGCTTTCGCTGGGGCGACGGAATGGCTAGAGACCTCCCCCATGCACTCTAGACGCGACAACTCCCGCTCGATCCGCGCCCGCACCGGGCCGGGCCTGGTTGCGAAATCCTGGGCCACCGAGGCCGCCGTCCGGATGCTCCAGAACAATCTCGACCCGGCCGTCGCCGAGGCGCCCGAAGAGCTGGTCGTCTATGGCGGCATCGGGCGGGCGGCGCGGGACTGGGCGAGCTTCGACAGGATCGTCGAGACCCTGGAGCGGCTCGAGGACGACGAGACTTTGCTCGTCCAGTCGGGCAAGCCGGTCGGGGTGTTCCGCACCCATGCCGACGCCCCGCGGGTGCTGATCGCCAACAGCAATCTCGTGCCGAAATGGGCGACCTGGGACCATTTCCACGAATTGGATCGCAAGGGCCTGATGATGTACGGCCAGATGACGGCCGGCTCGTGGATCTATATCGGCACTCAGGGCATCGTTCAGGGCACCTACGAAACCTTCGCCGAAATGGGCCGGCAGCATTATGGCGGCGATCTGAAGGGCCGCTGGATCCTCACCGCCGGCCTCGGCGGGATGGGCGGCGCCCAGCCGCTTGCGGCGGTGATGGCCGGAGCGCATTGCATCGCCGTCGAGTGCCAGGAAAGCAGCATCAGCAAGCGGCTCGAGACCCGCTACCTCGACCGGCGCGCCACCAGCATCGACGAAGCGCTGGAGATCGTCCGGGCCGCGGACGTGCCGACCTCGGTGGGCCTGCTCGGCAATGCGGCGGAGATCCTCCCGGAAATGGTGAAGCGCGGCATCCGTCCGGACGCGGTGACCGACCAGACCTCGGCGCACGATCCGGTCAACGGCTATCTGCCGGTCGGCTGGACCGTCGAAAAATGGATGGATATGCGCGAGCGCGACCCCGCCGGGGTGGAAAAGGCCGCAAGAGAATCCATGGCGGTGCATGTCGACGCCATGCTGGCCTTCCGCGAAATGGGCATCCCGACCTTCGACTATGGCAACAATATCCGCCAGGTCGCCAAGGACGAGGGCGTCGCCCACGCCTTCGATTTCCCCGGCTTCGTCCCCGCCTACGTCCGGCCGCTCTTCTGCCGGGGCATCGGTCCGTTCCGCTGGGCGGCGCTTTCGGGCGATCCGGAGGACATCTACCGGACCGACGCCAAGGTGAAGGAACTGATCCCCGACGACGCCCACCTCCACCGCTGGCTCGACATGGCCCGCGAGCGGATCGCCTTCCAGGGGCTTCCGGCGCGGATCTGCTGGGTCGGGCTCGGCCAGCGCCACCGGCTCGGAATGGCGTTCAACGAGATGGTCGCCTCCGGAGAGTTGAAGGCGCCGGTGGTGATCGGCCGCGACCATCTCGATTCGGGCTCGGTCGCGAGCCCCAATCGCGAGACCGAGGCGATGAAGGACGGCTCCGACGCGGTGTCGGACTGGCCCCTGCTCAACGCCCTCCTCAACACCGCCTCGGGCGCGACCTGGGTGTCGCTCCACCATGGCGGCGGGGTCGGCATGGGCTATTCGCAGCATGCCGGGATGGTGATCGTCGCCGACGGGACTCCGGAAGCGGCCCGGCGGCTCGAGCGGGTGCTGTGGAACGACCCCGGCACCGGGGTGATGCGCCATGCCGACGCCGGCTATGAGGAAGCGATCGACTGCGCTCGGGAACAGGGGCTCGATCTGCCGATGGTGGGGCTGTGAGCGTCATCCCGGCGAAAGCCGGGACCTCGGGGAGACCCGT
>JBEVDE010000209.1:0-5392 GCA_040514175.1 Allosphingosinicella sp.
ACGAGGTCGGCGTCGTTCAGCCGGTGGGCAGGATCGCCGCCTTGGCCCGGGCCGCCGGCGCCCTGTTCCTCTGCGACGCCGTGCAGGGCTTCGGCAGGGTGCCGCTACCGCTCGCGGCCTGCGACCTTGTCGCCGTCTCCGCCCACAAGATCCACGGCCCGAAGGGAATCGGCGCTTTGTGGGTGCGAAGCGGGGTCGAGATCGATCCGCTGCTGCACGGCGGCGGCCAGGAAGGCGGCCTGCGATCGGGGACGCTCTCGCCCGCTTTGTGCGTCGGTTTCGGCGAGGCGGCCCGGCTGCTCGTCGAGCGGGCCGATGAGGATCGCGATCATGTCGAGCGCCTGTGGGCAAGAGCGCTCGACATCCTGGCGCCGTGGACGATCAACGGCTCGGCCGACCGGCGCTATCATGGCAACCTCAATCTGCGCCGCGACGGCATCGACTCCGCGCGGCTGATCTCCGAGCTTCGCGGCATCGCCTTCTCCGCTGGATCCGCTTGCGCCAGCGGCTCGGGCCGTCCGAGCCATGTCCTTGCCGCTCTCGGCCTCGGCGAGCGCGAGGCCCGCTCCAGCATCCGGCTCGGTTTCGGCCGCTACACCGAAGAAGCGGAGCTCGGCGAAGCCCTGGCCCTCATCGACGCCGCCGCCGATCGCCAGCTGGACTATGCCCCATGACCCTGGTCCGCTTCGTCTCCGCCGACGGCAACCACATCCAAGAGGTGAGGGGACAGCCCGGCGAGCGCCTGCTCGACCTCGCCCAGGCGCACGGCCAGCCGCTCGAGGGCACGTGCGAGGGCCAGATGGCCTGCTCGACCTGCCACGTCATCGTCGCCGCCGGGGATTTCGCCAGGCTTCCGCGGGCGAGCGAGGAGGAGGAGGATCTGCTCGATCTCGCCTCGCACGTCACCCGCACGTCGCGCCTGGCCTGTCAGATCCACTTGAGCGAGGCCTTAGAAAATCTGACGGTGCGGATGCCGGGAGGCTCCCATAACATGCAGGGACGATGATCGACCGCCGAACCTTCCTCGCCGCCACCGTCGCCCTTGCCGCCGGCTGCCGTGCCGCCGAGCCGGCCAAGAGCCAGCCGCCGGATCGGTCGCCGGCAGAGGCGCGGCGGCGCTTCGAGGCGATCCGGGCCACGCTCGGCCCCGGCGGACGCCTCGGAGTCGCCGCGATCGACACCGGCTCGGGCCGCGAGCTGCGGTTCGACGCCGATTCGCTCTACGCGATGGCCTCCACCTTCAAATTCCCGCTCGCCGCGGCCATGCTCGCGCTCGTCGACGGCGGCGCGATCTCGCTCGACGACAAGCTGCCCATTCCGCCCGGCAAGCTGCTCGACAACTCCCCCGCGGTCGAACGATATCGGGGGGAGGGCAGCCTTTCCGTCGGCCGGCTCTGCTCGGCCATCGTCGAGCTGAGCGACAATGCCGCCGCCAACATGCTCCTGCGCCGGATCGGCGGTCCCGCGGCCCTGACCCGCTTCATCCGCGGTTGCGGCGATCCGGTCACCCGGCTCGACCGCTACGAGATGGAATTGAACTCCAACCGTCCCGGCGACCCGCGCGACACCACCAGCCCGGCGGCGATGGCCGGCCTCGCCCGGACCCTGGTGCTGGGCGACAAGCTCTCCGAACGATCGCGCAACCATCTCTCCACCTGGCTGAAGAAGTCGGTGCCCGGCCCGGACCGGCTCAAGGCCGGCTTCCCGGTCCCTCTTTGGCTGGTCGGCCACAAGACCGGCACCGGCGCCAACGGCGCGGTCAACGACGTCGCAATCGCCTGGCGTACGGGCAAGCCGCCCGTGGTCGTCGCCTGCTACCAGAGCGGCGGCGCCGCCGACCGCCCCGCCCGCTTCGCCGCCCACGCCGCGGTGGGCCGGCTGGTCGCGGAGACGTTCGCTTAGCACGTCATCCCGGACTTGAACCGGGATCGATGAACACGGCCACATCCAGGTCCGAACCGCGGTGTTCATGAATAACGGCTTTCGCCGGAATGGCGGGTGAGGCGAGTATCTTGCGTCTGTCTCCCACTTCCACCATATGCGCCGCGGGAGTCGGGCGGACGGCGCTCTCGCCAACCCGGTCAGGTCCGGAAGGAAGCAGCCGTAACGAGTTCAAGCGCCGGGTCGTTTCCGGCTCCCACATGTCGCCCCAGCGAAGGCTGGGGCCCCGGCGGGTGAAAAGCGCCGCGTTCTTCACCCCCTGGGATGCCAGCCTTCGCTGGCATGACGATATAGGCTAGTCTCGCGCCATGTCCGATTCCCCCGACGATTCCCCCGGTTTTGGCGCCCTCGGCCTCGACGAGCCGCCGCAGCCCGCCAAGGCCCAGCCTTACCGGGTCCTCGCCCGCAAATACCGGCCGCAGAGCTTCGCCGAGCTGATCGGGCAGGACGCCATGGTGCGGACCTTGGGCAATGCGATCGAACGCGACCGGCTCGCCCACGCCTTCCTGCTCACCGGGGTGCGCGGAGTCGGCAAGACCTCGACCGCCCGGCTCATCGCCAAGGCGCTCAACTGCATCGGCCCGGACGGGCAGGGCGGCCCCACCATCGATCCCTGCGGAGTCTGCGAGCCCTGCCGGGCGATCGCCGAGGGGCGCCATATCGACGTCGTCGAGATGGACGCGGCAAGCCATACCGGGGTCGACGACGTCCGCGAGATCATCGAGGCGGTGCGCTATTCGGCGGTCTCGGCGCGCTACAAGGTCTACATCGTCGACGAAGTCCACATGCTGTCCAAGAACGCGTTCAACGCGCTTCTCAAGACACTCGAGGAACCTCCTCAACACGTTAAGTTTCTTTTCGCAACGACCGAGATCAACAAGGTGCCGGTCACGGTCCTCTCCCGCTGCCAGCGCTTCGACCTGAGGCGCATTCCGGCCGAGAAGCTCGCCGCCCATTTCGGCGAGGTCGCGGCGAAGGAGGGGGTCGCAGTCGAGCCCGAGGCGCTCGCCCTCATCGCCCGGGCCGCCGAAGGCTCGGCCCGCGACGGCCTCTCCATCCTCGACCAGGCGATCGCCCACGGCCCCGGGGGAGTCAGCGCCGACCAGGTGCGGACCATGCTCGGCCTCTCGGACCGCGGCGCGATACGCAATCTGCTGGGTGTAATGCTGAGCGGCGACGCCCGGTCGGCGCTGGCCGCCCTGCGCGACCAATACGACCTCGGCGTCGAACCCTCCGCCGTTCTTCGCGGCCTGCTCGAGAGCGTCCACGCCATCACCCGCGCCAAGGTCGGCGGCGCCGAGGACGCGGCCCAGTCGGCCGAGGAGCGCGAGGCCTATGCCGAATGGGCGAGCCGCCTCTCCTACGCCGCCGTTCATCGCCTCTGGCAGCTGCTCCTCAAGGGCCTGGCCGAAGTCCACGCCGCGCCGATGCCGCTCGAGGCCGCCGAAATGGCGCTGCTCCGCGTGATCCACGCCGCCGAGCTTCCCGATCCCGGCGCCGTGCTGGAGCGGCTGGCGAGCGGGGAGGGGGCGCCGGCGCGCGCTTCGGCCGCCGCGGGGCCGGCCGCGGGCCAGGCGCCGCTGCTTCAGGCGCCGCCCTCGTTCGAGGCGTTCACCGATCTGATCGAGACGAGGGGCAAGGCGATCCTCGCCCACCAGCTTCGGGAAAATTATCGCCTGGTCGAATACGGCCCGCCCAGCCTGCTTCTCCAGCAGACCGGCAACGTCCGGGAAATCAAGGATCTGGAGTCCTTCGTTCGCACCTTGCGCGATGCCACCGACGCGATCTTCGGGCAGAAATGGCAGGTCGCCCTGTCGGACGGGCCGGCCCAGCCGACGCTTCGCGAGCAGGAGCAGGCGGCCGAGGCCGAGCTGAAGCGCCAGGTTCTCGAAACCCCTCTGGTCAGAGCCGCGTTGGAGGCATTCCCGGGGGCCGAGCTCGCCCGCTATAATCTGGATGAACAACGGAGCGCCTGAAAAATGCCCGATTTCGACGAAATCATGAAGATGGCCCAGAACGCCCAGGCCGAGCTGATGAAGGCGCAGGAGGGGCTCGAAAAGATCGAGGTCGAGGGCCTCTCCGGCGGCGGCCTGGTCAAGGTCCGGGCCACCGCCAAGGGCCGGATCCTATCGGTCGACATCGACGAGAGCCTGCTCGCCCCGTCGGAGAAGCAGATGGTCGAGGACCTCGTCGCCGCGGCCCTCAACGACGCCCGGGCCAAGGCCGATCAGGCCGCGCAGGGCGAGATGTCGAAGATGACCTCGGGCCTTCAGCTCCCACCGGGCTTCAAGATGCCGTTTTAGCGTCGCCCCAGCGAAGGCTGGGGCCCCGGCGGGTGAAGAGCGCCGAGCCTTTCCCCCCTGGGATGCCGGCCTTCGCTGGCATGACGGTTATTGCGCATTACCCTCCGCAACCGGTTCCGGCTGAGGTGCGGGCTCAGGCGCGGCTTCCGGCTCCACCGCCGCCTGCGGCTGCTCATATTCCTCGCCCGGCAGGGCCACGGGCGGCGGCGCCGCCTTCCTGGGCGCCGCCTTCCGCCTCGCCGGCGCCGCCGGCTCGCGCTCCGGCGCCGCCGCCTCGCCTTCGTAGACGCAGCGGTCGAGCCCGTCGCGCCCCACCACCCCGATCCGGGCCGCGATCGCATTGCCGTAGCGCCGGGTGAAGCCCTTGGGCGCGGTCGCGCCGCGCTTCTTGGGCAAGGGCAGGATGGCCGCGATCCGCGCCGCCTCGACCCGGCTCATCGCGCCGGCGTCATGGTTGAAATAACGCTGCGACCCGGCATTGATCCCGTAGGTGCCGAGGCCGGTCTCCGCGACGTTGAGATAGACCTCCATGATGCGCCTCTTGCCCCACAGATTCTCGACGAGCAGGGTGAACCAGGCCTCGAGGCCCTTGCGGAAATAGCCGCCGCCCTGCCACAAAAAGGCGTTCTTCGCGGTCTGCTGGCTGATCGTCGAGCCGCCGCGGATGACCGAGCCGCCGCGCGCGTTGCGCCGCATCGCCGCCGCGATCGCATCCTGGTCGAAGCCGCCGTGCGCGCAGAATTTGCTGTCCTCGGCCGCGATCGCCGCCCGCACCGCATCGCGGTCGATGGCGTCCAGGCTCATCCAGTCCTGAGTGACGTGGCGGCCGCTGAGCCGGTCGCCGAGCATGGTGAAGGTCGTCGGCGGGTTCACGAAACGGTAGGCGAAGACCCAGAGCAGGCTGAGCAGGACGAAAAGGAAGAAGGCGGCCAGGGTCCAGCCGACGATCCGGCCCAGCCAGCCCCGTTTTTTCGCCCTTACCCGCGGCATCAGCTTTCCCTCCCCGCACGCAGGGAGGGGTTAGGGGGTGGTGCGTCGATTAAGGCCAGTGCCTTTCCGGAGGCGTACCCACCCCCGCCCCCTCCCCGCGTGGCGGGAGGGGGGTCGGCCCGCAAACGTCCCAAACACACCGCGCCGGCCGAAACCGC
>JBEVDE010000227.1:0-7491 GCA_040514175.1 Allosphingosinicella sp.
TCCTCCCCTGCATTTGCAGGGGAGGGGGACCATGCGAAGCATGGTGGAGGGGCCTTTCAGACTTCGTAGAACCCCTCCACCATGCTTCGCATGGTCCCCTCCCCGAGGAATCTCGGGGAGGAATTAAGCTGCCGGCCGCCGCCGGATCAGCACGATCGAGGTGAAGCGCATCACCGCCGCGCCATCCTGGTTGGTGACTTCGGTCTGGGTTCGGAAGGAGCCCAGATCGGGCTTTGAGCGCGACGGGGTCTTTTCGAGGATCCGGCCCCTCACGGTCAGGGTGTCGCCGGGATAGACCGGTTTCAGCCACCGCAATTCGTCCACCCCGGGCGAGCCCAGCCCGGCCTGAGGCTCGGCCGCCATGTGCCGCACGATCACCGCCATCGTCATCGCGCAGGTGTGCCAGCCGCTCGCCGCGAGCCGCCCGAAATGGGTCTTCGCCGCGGCCTCGTCGGACAGATGGAAGGGCTGCGGATCGTATTTGCGGGCGAAATCCAGAACCTCCTCGCGGGTCACCTCGTAGCGCCCGAACTCGGTTTCCCGCCCGATTTCAAGATCCTCGAAATAGATCATCGCACCTGCCTTTCCCGGCCCGTCTAAAGCACAGCCTCATCGCCGTCGCCAGCGGCCGCCTCTCCCGCCGAAAAAATCATTTGACGCCCGCCGCTTGGCCATTAGTTTGCGCCGCAACATCCAAGGGGGGAAACCTTGCGACACCAACTCTTCCGGCTCGCGGCGCTCGCCGCGGCCGCTTCCGGCCTGACGCCCGCCGCCGCGGCTCCGGCGCCCGCCAAGCCCGCCGAGGCCGTTCCCGAAGGCGACGATCCGGCCAAATTCTTCGTCTTCCACCAGGACGGAGTCGCGTTCGAGACCGCTCGCGCCGATTATGGCTATTGCATCGGCCAGTCGTGGCGGATCCTGTCGCTGCGCGACAAGATGCCGGCGCAGGGCGGTCTGCTCGGCGCTCTGATCAACGGCCGAATGGCCCAGATCGATCGCTTCCGGATGCGCAACGCGGCGATGCGCAAGTGCATGGGGCTGATGGGCTATGCGCGCTACAGGATCGCCGAGCACGATTGGGACGTGATGGTCAAGAAAGGCGACATCGTCGTCGCCAACAACAATCAGGTCGATCTCGAAGTGCTCGACCGCCTCGCCCGCTATGCGTCGGGACCGACGCCCGTTACCGAAAGGCTCGACCCGTGAAGGCGCTTCGCACCCTCGTCCTCGCCGCCGCTTTGTGCCTCGGCGCCGGCGCGGCCCATGCCGCCAACCCGCTCAAGCCCGCCAAGTTCGTCTGGAATCCGGCCATGGGCTACATCCTCGCCAGGGTCGGCCCGACCGGCGACGACGGCAAGGCGCCGCCCGTCTATTTCGCCCGCCTCGGCGAGGACGGCGACACAATCTGGTCGTTCGGCGGCCGGCTGATCAACAACAAGAAGAATCTCGATGCCGCCATGGTCTGGGGCGGCGATCATTTCGGCTCGAACGGCGAGACCAGCCTCTATCGCGTGCCGGTCAATCCCGGCATCTGGGTGATCGCCGGAGCCGGCAACACGGTCATGTCGCTCGGCTCCTACGGCTTCGACGTGAAGCCCGGCGAGATCACCTACGTCGGCACCATCCTCACCGACCGCGAGAATGGCAAGTCGAAGATCCCGGAGTTCCAGTCGGCGAAGCTGTCGAAGGATTTGGTCGAGTTCGGCACCCTGATGAACATCGTCATGTCGGACGCTCTGCTGGTCCGGCCGGCCGGCGAGGCCGATCCGCTGCCGGCCGCGCTCACCGCCCATCCGGTGACCCGCGCGGCGCTCCAGCCCGACGTGCGCTTCAACAATTTCCTCGCCGCCCTGATCAACCGCGCCCACGGCCTGCCGCCGCTCGAGCATCAGCAGCCGGGCGTCGAATATCCCTGGCAAAAGACGGCGAACGTGCCCGGCGCCCCGGCTCCGGCGGCCAAGCCGGCCAAGGGAAAGTAAGGCCGGTCCCGCTAGGGCCGGGCTTCATTTTCCCGGCCAGCGCGGGGAGGGGTTCCGGAAGGCTCGGGATCGCTCCATAGCGGCTCGATCATGCTCCTCACCCTCACCACCACCTATCGGCCGGCGACCGATCTCGGTTTCCTGCTGATGAAGAATCCGGACAATATCCACGAGACCGAGCTGCCTTTCGGCCGGGCGACGCTCTTCTTCCCGGAGGCGGACGAAGAGAGGTGCACCGCCGCGCTCACCGTCGAGGTCGACCCGGTCGAGCTGGTCCGCGGCCGGGGCCGGAGCCCGGCCATCGAGGAGCAATATGTCAGCGATCGTCCTTATGCGGCCTCCTCGCTGCTCGCGGTGGCGATCGGGCGTTCGCTGGGCACGGCGCTCGGCGGGCGCTCCAGGCTTCGCCAGGAGCTTGCCGACCGGGCGATCCCGCTCGAGGCGACGGTCACTCCGCTGCCGGTGCGGGGCGGCGCGGCCCTCGCCGCCCGCTTTTTCGAGCCGCTCGGCTATGCCGTCGAGGCGGCGCCCATCCCGCTCGACCCGGCCCATCCTGAATGGGGCGACAGCCCCTATGTCGCCCTGACCCTGCGCGCCGAGACCCGGGTCGCGGACCTGCTCACCCACCTCTTCGTGCTCATCCCGGTGCTCGACAACAGCAAGCATTATTATGTCGGCGAGGACGAGGTGCAGAAGCTCCTGCGCAAGGGGGAGGGCTGGCTCGAGCGCCATCCGGAGCGCGAGCTGATCGTGAAGCGCTACCTCTCCGGCTACCGCTCGCTGATCGCCTCGGCTCTCGCCGGGCTCGAGGAGGCCGTCGCGCCCGAGGAGGCCGAGGCCGCCCAGGCCCGCGACTCGGCCGAGGACGCGATCGAGAAGCCGATCCGGCTCAACGACCAGCGCATGGCGCGGGTGGTGGAGACTCTGAAAAGCCTGGGCGCGAGCTCGGTGCTCGATCTCGGCTGCGGCGAGGGCAGGCTGCTGCGCGCCCTCCTCAAGGAGCGCGCCTTCACCCGGATCGTCGGAGTCGAAGTGGCGCCGCGGGTGCTCGCCGCCGCCGGCGACCGCCTTCGGCTCGAGCGCATGCCCGATCTCCAGCGCAAGCGGATCGAATTGCTCCAGGGCTCGCTCGTCTATCGCGACGAGCGCCTGAAGGGCTTCGACGCCGCCGCCATCGTCGAAGTGATCGAGCATATCGAGGCGGAGCGCCTGCCCGCCTTCGAACAAGCCCTGTTCGGCCATGCCCGGCCCGGGGCGGTGCTGATCACGACTCCCAATCGCGAATATAACGCTCTGTTCGAGACCATGGCCGACGGCGCTTTTCGCCATGGCGACCACCGTTTCGAGGGGAGCCGCGACGAGTTCCGGCACTGGGCCGAGAGCGTGGCGGGCGCGCACGGCTATGAGGTTCGGTTCGAGGGCATCGGCCTCGAAGATCCGGCGCACGGAGCGCCGACCCAGATGGCGGTCTTCACCCGATGCTGATCGAGATCCCCGATTATGCTCTGGTGCTCCTGATCGGCGCCTCCGGCACCGGCAAGTCGACCTTCGCCGAGACGCATTTCCTGCCGACCGAGGTGATCTCGTCCGACCGCGCCCGCGGCTGGGTCGCCGACGACGAGACCGACCAGTCGGCGAGCTCCGACGCCTTCGACATCGTTCATGCGCTCATCGAGAAACGGCTGAAGAATCGCCGCTTCACCGTCGTCGACGCGACCAACGTCCAGCCCGAATCGCGCAAGGGCCTGCTCGCCCTCGCCCGCAAGTGGCACGCCCTCGCCGTCGCCATCGTCTTCGACCTGCCCGAGAAGCTGGCGGTCGAGCGCAACGCGCTTCGTCCGGACCGGCAGTTCGGAGAGGGACCGGTGCGCCGCCAGATGATGGCGCTGCGCCGCTCGATGCGCGGCCTTCAGCGCGAGGGGCTGCGCTACGTCCATGTGCTGAAGTCGGTCGAGGAGATCGAGTCGGTCGCCATCGCCCGCACCAGGCTGTGGGTGGACAAGAGGCACGAGAGCGGGCCGTTCGACATCGTCGGCGACGTCCACGGTTGCGCGGACGAGCTCGAGCGGCTGCTCGGCGACCTCGGCTATGCGGTCGCCTGGGACGGCAAGGCGGTCGCGGTGACCCCGCCCGAGGGCCGCCGCGCCATCTACGTCGGCGACCTCGTCGACCGCGGCCCGCGCTCCCCGGACGTGCTGAGGATCGCCCGCCACATGGTCGAGAGCGGAACCGCGCTCGCCGTCGTCGGCAACCATGACGACAAGCTCAAGCGCCACCTTTCCGGCCGCGCGGTCAAGGTCACCCACGGGCTGGCCGAGACGATCGAGCAGTTCGCCGGGGAGCCGCCCGAATTCGCCCGCGACATGCGCCAGTGGCTCGACGGCCTGGTCAGCCATTACGTCCTCGACGGCGGAGCGCTCGTCGTCGCCCATGCCGGGCTCAAGGAGGAGATGCAGGGCCGGGCCTCGAGCGCGGTTCGAAGCTTCGCCATGTACGGCGAGACCAGCGGCGAGATCGACGAGTTCGGGCTTCCGGTCCGCTACAATTGGGCGGCCGATTACAAGGGCAAGGCGAAGGTCGTCTACGGCCATACGCCGGTTCCGGAGGCGAGCTGGGTCAACGGCACCCTGTGCATCGACACCGGCTGCTGCTTCGGCGGCAAGCTGACGGCCCTGCGCTGGCCCGAGCTGGAGCTGGTCTCGGTCCCCGCCGGGCGCACCTATTACGAGCCCATCCGTCCGCTCGTCGCGCCGCCCGCCTCGGGAGACAGCCACGGCTTCCATCTCGATCTGGCCGACGTGCTCGGCAAGCAGGTGGTCGAGACGAGCGACCATGGCTTCGTCACGATCCGCGAGGACAATGGCGCCGCGGCGCTCGAGGTGATGACCCGCTGGGCGGTCGATCCGCGCTGGCTGATCCATTTGCCGCCGACCATGTCGCCCTGCGAGACCAGCGCCGAGGCGGGGTGGCTGGAGCGGCCCGAGGAGGCCTTCGCTTATTACCGCTCGCGCGGGGTCGGCGAGGTGGTCGTCGAGGAAAAGCATATGGGCTCGCGCGCGCTGGTCGTGCTCGCCCGGACGCTCGAGGTAGCCGAACAGCGCTTCGGGATCGCCGCCGGCGAGCGCGGCGCGGTGATGAGCCGCACCGGCCGCCGCTTCTTCGCGGACCCGGCGCTCGAGGCCGATTTCCTCCACCGGATCGACTTGGCCATGGAGGCTTCCGGACTTTGGGACGAGCTCGGCAGCGGCTGGGTCCTCTGGGATGCCGAGATCATGCCGTGGAGCTTCAAGGCGCAGGCCCTCGTCGACCGCCAATATGCTCCGGTCGGAGCGGCCGCGGTCGCCGGTCTCGAGGCGCTGGACGGCGCCTTGGCCGCGGCCCGGGCGCGCGGCCTCGGGGTCGAGGATCTGGCCGCCCGCTCCGCCGCCCGCCTCGCCAACGCCCACGCCTTTCGCGACTCCTACAATCGCTATGTCGAGCCATTCGCCGGGATCGGCGATGTGCGCTTCGCCCCCTTCCACCTGCTCGCCAGCGAAGGCGCCGTCCATGCCGACAAGGACCATCTCTGGCACATGGCCCGGGCCCACCGGCTCGCCGCCGCCGATCCGGCGCTGATCCTCGCCACCGCCCACCGCAAGATCGACCTCGCCAGCGAGGCCGAGGTCGCGGACGCCATCGCCTGGTGGGAAGAGCTGACCGCGGCCGGCGGCGAGGGAATGGTGGTGAAGCCGCTCGACTTCATCGCGCGCGGCGCCAGGGGTCTCCACCAGCCCGCGGTCAAATGCCGCGGCCGCGAATATCTGCGCATCATCTACGGCCCCGATTACGACCTTCCCGAGAATCTCGTCCGGCTCCGCCGCCGCGGCCTCGGCCACAAGCGTTCGATGGCGATCCGCGAGTTCGCGCTCGGCCTTGAGGCCCTGCGCCGCTTCGTCGGGCACGCGCCTTTGACCCGGGTCCACCAATGCGTGTTCGGCGTGCTCGCGATGGAATCCGAACCCGTCGATCCGAGGCTGTAAAATCCTCTCCCGCCCTTTGCGGGAGAGGAAGGTGAAACCGGGCCCAAAGTGTCAACTGTGTCACTGCTGCACCACTAATTGGTCTCGATTGTGTCGAGGGCGCAACATTAATCTTGCGTTCAACCGGTCGATGGAAAAGAACGGTTCATCGCAGCCGTCGCTGCGGTGAGTCGAGGAAAGACAAGACGATGTTGATCGGTATCGAAGGCGGCAAGAGCTTCCCCCACGACCCGGCCCTGCGCGGGTTCCAGATCCTCTATCATGCGGGCGAGCTCAATCGCTGCCCCGGATGCGGGCGCAGCCACTGGTATATCGGTCGCCTCTCCGCGGAGTGCGGCTTCTGCGGCACCGCCCTGGCCCTGGCCGAGACGGCGCGCACCGGCGCCGGCGTGTTCCGTTCCGCCCATCCTGCTCCCCGGCAGGACGCCTGGGACATCGCGGCCTGACCCTTCCCCTCCCTGAAAGGGAGGGGCCAGGGGTGGGTTCGGCCGAAGGCCGACCGAAACTCCGCTTCAGCAAGAAGTCTCGCTACGTTCGCCTACCCACCCCCAGCCCCTCCCTTCCAGGGAGGGGAGCCTGGTGGGGCGACGTTCAGTCCCAACCCTCGGTCCAGGGCAGCGGGAAGAAATTCCGATATTCCCGCGCTTCGTCGACCGCCCGGGCGAAGGAGGGCCGGCGCCGGAGACGGGCATAATAAGCCTCGAGGCGCCCGCGTCCGCCGAACGGCTCCACCATGAAGGCATAGAAGAGCGCCGGCGCCGCGCCGCAATCGGCGAGCGTGAAATCCTCCCCGGCGGCCCAGTTTTCGCCCAGCGAATCTTCGAGATGATCGTAGGCGCGGCGAAGCAGCGCCTTCGCTTCCGCCACGCCGTGCGGATCGTGGCCTCCCTCCGGCCGGAAGCGGTCGCCGACCACCTTCTGCAACGGCAGCTCGACATATTGGTCGAAGAAGCGGTCCCAGTGACGCGCCCTCAGCGCCGAGTCCGGATCGGCCGGCACCAGCGGCGGCGGGCCGGGATGGATTCGGTCGAGATATTCGACGATCAGGCTCGATTCCGGCACCGTCACGCCGCGCGCCTCGTCGCGAAGCACCGGAAACTTGCCGATCGGCCAGAGCCGCTCGAACGCCGCCTTCTGCCCGGCATCGCTATGGTCGAGGACCACGCCCTCGAACGGCACTTCGCGCTCATAGAGGGCGACCAGCACCTTCTGACAGAATGAAGAGAAGGGGTGGTAATAGAGGGTGAGGGTCATCGATCCGGTTTCCGCTGGCCTCGCGTTGCTGTCAACGCGCCACTGACTTCCCCTCCCTGCAAGGGAGGGGTCAGGGGTGGGTCCGCCGAAGGCGGCCGAAACGCCGAGTCAGCAGGCAGTCTCGCTGCGCTCGCCTACCCACCCCCAGCCCCTCCCGTTCAGGGAGGGGAGGTGCTCAGAACGGCGTTCGATCCACTCCCGGGGAGGGACTCATGGCTCGGAGCCTCGATTTCGCGTTC
>JBEVDE010000269.1:0-3411 GCA_040514175.1 Allosphingosinicella sp.
CTCTACATGGATCCGGACGATCTGAGGGCGCGCTATGAGTCGAGCCCGGCCTGGCTGAAGCGGCTGATGGACTCCTGGGCGGACGGCCTCAATTATTATCTGAAGACCCATCCCGACGTCCGTCCGCGCTCGATCGCCCGCTTCGAGCCGTGGATGGCGCTGAGCTTCACCGAGGGCAGCATCGGCGGCGACATCGAGCGGATCGATCTCGCCGGCCTCGAGGCGTTCTACTCGAAGCGGGGCAAGGCGCTGGCGTCATCCCAGCGAAGGCTGGGATCCCGGGGAGTGAAAAGCGCCGCGGTCTTCACCCCCCGGGGCCCCAGCCTTCGCTGGGGCGACGTCCGGGACCCGGAACCCCGAGGCTCGAACGGCTTCGCGATCGCGCCTTCGAGAAGCGCCGGCGGGCACGCTTTGCTTCTGATCAACCCGCATACCAGCTTCTTCTTCCGCTCCGAGCTCCAGGTGACGAGCGGGGAGGGGCTCAACGCCTATGGCGCGGCGACCTGGGGGCAGTTCTTCATCTACCAGGGCTTCAACGATCGCGCCGGCTGGATGCACACGTCGAGCGGGGTCGACGCGGTCGACGAGTTCCTGGAGACGGTCGAGCAGAAAGAGGGCGGGCTCTTCTACCGCTACGGCAACGAATTGCGGCCGGTCGAGACGAAGACGGTGTCCGTCGCCTATCGGCAGGCCGACGGCAGCATGGCGAGCCGGAGCTTCGAAACCTACCGCACCCATCACGGCCCGATCGTCCGCGAGGCCGGCGGCCGATGGGTCGCCTTCGCGATGATGCACAAGCCCGTCGAGGCGCTCCAGCAGAGCTTCCTTCGGACCAAGGCCCGCGACCATCAAGCCTTCCTCGAGGTGGCGGAGCTCAAGGCCAATTCGTCGAACAACACGATCTTCGCCGACGCTTCGGGCAACATCGTCTACCACCATCCCCACTTCATCCCGGTGCGCGACGACCGCTTCGATTATACGAAGCCAGTGGACGGAAGCGATCCGCGGACCGACTGGCGCGGCCTTCACGCTCTGTCGGAGGCGCCGCGGGTGCTCAATCCGGCCACCGGCTGGATCCAGAATACCAACAACTGGCCTTATTCGGCCGCCGGCCCGGACAGCCCGAAGCAGGGCGCCTTCCCGCGTTATATGGACACGTTCGGGGAAACGCCGCGCGGCCTGCAGGCGGTGCGGGTGCTCCAGCGGGAAAGCCGGCTGACCCTCGAAGGGCTGCGCGACGCGGCTTACGATCCCTACCAGACCGCCTTCGCCCGGTTGATACCCGGCCTCGTCGCGGCCTGGGACAGAGCGCCCGAACCGGATCCGCTCAAAGGCCGCCTGCGGGCGCAGGTCGCGATGCTTAGAGCCTGGGATTATCGCTGGAGCGCCGATTCGGTGGAAACGACGCTCGCCATGTTCTGGGGAGAGCGTCTGTGGGCCGAGGTGCGCCGGGACGGGCAGGCGCCGATGGTCCCGATCGATCTGATCGACTCGTTGCCGTCGCGCCGCAAGCTGGAGGCGCTGGCGTCGGTGTCGGACCAGCTGAAGCGCGATTTCGGCCGCTGGCACACGCCCTGGGCGGAGGTGAACCGCTTCCAGCGCCTGACCGGAGACGTCGTCCACCCCTTCTCCGACTCGGCGCCCAGCTTCCCGGTCGCCTTCACCTCCGGCCGCTGGGGCTCGCTCGCCTCGTTCGGAGCGGCGCCGAGGAACGGCTCGAAGCGCTGGTACGGGACGAGCGGCAACAGCTTCGTCGCGGTGGTCGAGTTCGGGCCCCAGGTGCGGGCGCGGGCGGTGACCGCGGGCGGCGAGAGCGGCCATCCGGCCTCGCCGCACTTCAACGACCAGGCCTTGCGCTATGCGAAGGGGGATTTGCGCGAGGTCTATTTCTACCCCGAGCAACTCGAGGGGCATACCGAGCGGGTGTACAGGCCGGGGAAATGATTCATTCTCCCCATTGCGAAGCGATGGGGAGGGGGACCACCCGAAGGGTGGTGGAGGGGTAATGGCACGGGACTTGAGGTTCGCGCCTAATCCGCTGCCTTCAGGGCCCTCCACCACACTGCGTGTGGTCCCCCTCCCCACCGCTGCGCGGCGGGGAGGATTCAGGCGGCGAATCCGTCGCTGGCCCTGATCAGCCCGTCGAGCACCGCCGGCTCGTTGAACAGATGGCCGCCATGGACGATCTCGAGCCTTGCCTCGGGCCAGGCCTCGTGCAGGTCCCAGGCGGCGGCGGGCGGGGTGCACATGTCGTAGCGGCCCTGGACGATCGCCGCCGGAATGGATTTCAGACGGCCGGCATTGGCGATGAGCTGGCCCTCGTCGAGCCAGCCGCGATTGATCATGTAATGATTTTCGATCCGGGCGACGGCGATCGCCACGTCCTCGCTCGTGAAATGCTCGATCGTCGACGGGCTGGGCAGCAGGGTGACGGTCTCCGCCTCCCACTGGCTCCAGGCCTTGGCGGCGGCGAGCCGGACTGCCGGGTCGGGACCGGTGAGGCGGCGCTGGTAGGCCGCGACCAGATCGCCCCGCTCGGCCTCGGGGATCGGCGCCAGGAAGTCCCGCCACTTGTCCGGATAGACCTCGGACGCGCCGTAACGGTAGAGCCAGTCCAGCTCGCTGCGGCGAAAGGTGAAGATGCCGCGCAGCACCAGCTCGGTGACCCGCTCCGGATGGGTCTCGGCATAGGCGAGCGCGAGCGTCGAGCCCCAGGAGCCGCCGAACACCATCCAGCTTTCGTGCCCGGCCTGCTCGCGCAGCCGCTCGATATCCTCGACCAGATGCCAGGTGGTGTTGGCCTCGAGCGAGGCGTGCGGCGTGGAGCGGCCGCAGCCGCGCTGGTCGAACAATGTGATATCGTAGCGCGCCGGATCGAACTGGCGGCGGTGATCGGGGCTGCAGCCGGCGCCGGGGCCGCCGTGGAGGAAGACGACCGGCTTGGCGCCCCGGGTCCCGCAGCGCTCCCAATAGAGGCTGTGGCCGTCGCCGACGTCGAGGCGTCCGGTCTCGTAGGGCTCGATCGGGGGATAGAGGGTGCGCAGCGAGGCGGAATTGTCAGGCATCGAGAAGACCTCGAACTGTCAGCATTTCGTGGAATAGTGCAGGCTAGCGCCAAACCGGCGGATTTGGAAACCGGAATGGCCGCCGTCGAGCCGCTCCGAATCGGAGCAATCTCAACTCCATGCCCGGTCGCGCCTCCGCTATGGTGGGCCAGTCCTTGGAGTTGCCGGCGTATCGGCGGCAAATTGCTTGTGGGAGAACGACATGGCCAGGATCATGACCGGCAGGACGGCCGCCTTTATGGCTTCGTTCGGTATTGCGCTTTCAGGCCTTTCCCTCTCGACGCCCGCGGCGGCCTTCCACTCGTGCGAGCATCGGATGTTGGCCAAGTGCAGCTACAATTATTAC
>JBEVDE010000280.1:0-12724 GCA_040514175.1 Allosphingosinicella sp.
ACTGGATCGGCGACGATCATCATGGCGGAGCCCATCTCGATTGCTCCTGGTGGGAGGCGGTGCCGCCGCAAGGGTTCGTCGCGCTCGGCACCGTTTTCGTCGGCTATCACGGCATGCCGCCGCGCGATGCGATCGCCTGCGTCCGCGAGGACCTCGCCGGCCCGGCCAAGGGCGGCAAGATGGTCTATGCCGATCGCGGCTCCCACGCGACTCACGACGTCGAGATTTTCGAAGTCTATGCCGCGGCGCCGGGATGCGTCCAGATCGGCGCCAGCGTCGTCTCCAGCAGCTATATCATGGGCTCGCCGCCCGAGCTCAGCGGAGTCGCCGTCGCCGCGCTCAAGCCTCCGGCCCGGGCGGACCGATCGGACGCGCTGAGCGCCGCCGACGTCGAAGCGATCATCGCCAAATCGGGTCCGCTCCTCCTGCTTCACCCGCAGGAAGAATGGCTGCCGCTCGCCGCCGACATCTTCGTCGACGCCGCCACCCGTTCCGGCAATTATCTGACGGTGAGCGATCCCGACGTCCTCAAGGGCGACCTCAAGACGGCCAGGGCCTATGTCTTCGCCAATTACGTTTGCAGCCAGTTCACCGACCTGCAGTTCTGGTTCTTCTACGGCTACAATGGGGCGCCCTTCGTCCAGATCCAGCTCTGGCTGGCGAGTGGCGGAACCTATCTGTGGTCCACCGAGCAGGACGAAGACAATCTGAATTGCGGACAGCATCAGGGCGATTGGGAGACCGTCACCCTGCGCGTCGACAACCAGCAGAAGAAGGTCGTCGCCGTCGGCTACACCTCCCATGGCGATACCGAATGGTATGCCGCGCCGGACGGGCAGGTGAAGGCCTATGCGGCCCTCCACGTCCACGGCTGTTATCCGGTGCCGGGAGAGTTCCTCGAGCTCGCCGCCTGGCAGGAGCAAGAGCTCACGCTCGCCCATCTCGAAGTGAAGGTCTTCAGCCGCAACATATGTGCCGACGGCGGCGCGACGTTCGATGCGTCGACCCGCTACGAGATCGTCGAATCCAATTTCCTGCCGGGAATCGTGACGCCCGACTGGCTCGGGCCCGATTTCGCCGGCGTGGAATGGGGCCCGGTGGTCGAGCATGAAGACCAGTTCACGTTCAGCCTCCCGTTGGGCATCTCCTACGATTACGACCACAAGCAGACGGACTCGGGCGCGAATACGCCGGCGTTCAGCGTCGACTAGGCCGTGCCGGCCCATTGGAGGCCGGCCGCCTCCATGGTAGTTCGCGGCATGGCCAGCGCCGGGGACTTCCGCCGAATCGCCCTCGCCTTCGACGGGGCGGAGGAAGGCAGCCATATGGGCCATGCCGACTTCCGGGTCGGCGGAAAGATCTTCGCGACTCTGGGATCGCCCGACGAAGCATGGGGCATGGCCTCGCTCATGCCCGAGCAGCAGGAGGATTTCATGACCCTCGCGCCCGAAGCGTTCAAGCCGGCGGCGGGGGCATGGGGGCGCGGCGGAAGCACTTTGGTCCGGCTGGAGGCGGTGACCGAGGAGCTGCTCGAGACGGCGCTTGCGGCGGCCTGGCGGAAGCGGGCGCCGCGGAAATAGGCTCCCCGGCATCGAGCGAGTCTTCGATGAACCGGTGCGAACTCATTTTTGAACGCAACGACGCAAAGACGCTACGATTCCGCGAAGCGGACAAATGTCTTGTCCATCCAGGACGCCGCGTCCGCCGCTAGACGCAGCAGAAGAGGAGCGCTCCGCGCTCGTTGCGTCGTTGCGTCGTTGCGTTGAAAAATCGACCGGCACCGCGGCAGAGAATTAGCTCGGACGGCGCGGGCCGACGGTCATCCCGGCGCAAGCCGCGCCGGGATGACGGCTCCCCCGCGCTACATCTTGCAGAGCGGGCCGCAGGGGGCGCCGGTCAGGGCGGCCTTGACCTTGTCCGCCGCCGCCTTGTCGGCCTCGGGCAGCGTGGCCCGGACGGCGTCGGCGCCGGCGCCGAGCTCCTGGCGCTGGGCGGGGCTGAGGATGATCGCGAAATGGGCGGCGTCGACGTTGAGCTGATCGACGATGCGGCGGCGGCGCGCGGCGTCGAGGCTGGGGTCCCCGGCCATCTGAAGAAGCCCGCTCGCCTGGCCGTAGGCGCCGCTCCGTACCTGCTGAAGCGCCGCCGCCTTGGCGGCGACGTCGCCGCCCGCCTCTTTCTCGAGGAAGGGCATGTGCGCGGCGCTGCAATGGGCCGAGAAGAGCAGCGGCGTGAACAATTGATCGAGATATTGGGTGGCGTTGCGGTTCATCAGCTCGGCCTTCGAAGCCTCGGGCGCCTTGTCGACGCCGAGATTGACATAGGCCGCGACGAGGGTCGCCGTCTTGCCGCACAGATCGTCGTAGGAATCGAAGCCGCGGAGCGGCAGCGCCGGAGTGCCGAGCGTCCGGAGCGCCTTGCCGCTCTCCGCCTCGAAGGCTTTCACCGCCGGGTCGGACGCGGCGGGCGCGCCGGCCTTGAGCTTCGCGGACAGCGCGTCGGCGGCCGCCGTGAAGGCGGCCGTAGCGTCGGCCGTGGCCTCGGCCGGGCTATCGGCGGGAGCGGATCCGCCTTTATCGTCGCACGCGGCGAGGAAGAGGATGACGGCGCAAGCGGTCGAACGGAAAAGACCCGATTTCATTGTGATACGATCCCCCTTTGAGAACGGGGGAAGGCTAAAGGCGGGAAGACGCGGGGTCTACGGGGAAAAAACGTGGATCGTCCCGCTTTTCGTCACTTTGTCGGCGGCAAGCTCCCCTCCCTGCAAGGGAGGGGCCGGGGGTGGGTCCGCCGAAGGCGGCCGAAACTCCGACGCCGGAAAAGTCTCGCGGCGCTCGCCTACCCACCCCTGGCCCCTCCCTTTCAGGGAGGGGGAGGATCAGTTGGCCTGGCCCAGCCCCTCGATCGTCCGGTCGACCAGGGCCTTGTCGGCGCCGGCGTCGAGCTTCTCGCGGATCAGCGTCTCGGCGGCGGCGGCGGCCGCCCTGGCGGCCCTGGCGCGGACCTGGTCAAGCGCGGAGCGCTCGGCGGCGGCGATCTTGTCCTCGGCCATGCGGCCGCGGCGCTCGACCAGGGCCGAGGCGTCGCTCTCGGCCTGGCGGACGATTCCTTCGGCCTCGGCGCGGGCGCGGTCGAGCAGGGTCGCGGCCTCGGCGTCGGCCTGGGCGGCCTTCGCTTCATATTCGGCCTTGATCGCCTCGGCCTCGGAGCGGAGCTGGGCGGCTTCGTCGAGCTGGGCGCGGATCGCGGCGATCTTGGTGTCCAGCGCCTTGCCGATCAGCGCCGGCACCCTTTTCCAGATGAGGATGGCGAGCACGACGACCATCGCCAAAGCGATCCACTGCGGCGCATCCAGGCCGAGAGCGGTCGGCAGCTCGTGATGCTCGGGGGCGCCGACATGCCCGGTTCCGGCGGCTTCGGCGCCGCCGCCCGGCGCCTCGCGCACATGAACGTCCTTGGGATTCTGCTCAGCCATTGGACATCGCCGCTTTCACCGCCCGGGCGGCCTCGTCGCTTCCGACCGGAATTCCGGACAGTCGCTCGACCATCTCGCGCGCCGCCTCGGCGGCCACGCTCTCGATCTCGCTTAGGGTCGCCTCGGTGGCGGTGCGGATGCGCGCCTCGGCGGCCTCCACCTTCGCCCCGATCTCGACGTTCGCCGCCTTGACCCTTTCCTCGGTCGCCTTGGCGCTCGCCACCTTGGCCGCCTGGGCGACCTTGAGGGCCTCGCCGCGGGTGGCGTCCATCCGGGCGCGATAGTCGGCCTCGGTGTCCTCGGCGGCGGAGCGCGCGGCCTGGGCCGCGGCGAGATCGCCGGCGATGCGCTGGTCGCGCGAATCGACCGTCGACTGGATCTTGGGGAGCATCATCCGGCCGATGCCGAAATAGAGGAGGGCGAGCACCAGCAGCAGCCAGAAGAACTGCGAGTAAGCGGCGTCGGCCAGCTGATTGATCTGGGGCATTTCGATCCTTCAAAAAGAGGGACAGTCCCTCTTTTTAAAAAGGGGGACTGTCCCTCATTTCCCTAAGCGCGCGTAGAGGATGATCATCGCCACGGCGAAAGCGATCAGGCCGAGCAGCTCGGCGGCGGCGAAGCCGATGAACAGGCGGCCCTGCTGGCTGTCGGCGGCGGCCGGGTTGCGGATCGCGCTCTCGAGGAACGAGCCGAAGACGTTGCCGACGCCGATGGCGGCAGCGCCGACTCCGACCGCGGCGAGACCGGCGCCGATAACCTGGGCAGATGCGAGGTCCATGATATTCTCCTTGGGAAACGTTGATTGAAGCTAGTGAAGGTTGACCGCGTCGTTGATGTAGAGCGAGGTCAGAAGGGCGAAGACATAGGCCTGGATCGCGCAGACCAGAATTTCCAGCGCCATCACGCCGACGATGAAGATGAAGGATAAGAGGCTGATCGCCGGCCCGACGCCGCCCGCGTTGATCCCCTGGACGACGAAGCTTCCGAACACCTCGACGAGGATGTGGCCCGCGATCATCGCGACGAAAAGCCGCAGCGCGAGGCTGAACGGGCGGACCATGAAGGAGAGCAATTCGATCAGGAAGATCAGGGGCAGAAGCACCTTGGGCGTGCCGTGCGGGATGAAGAGCGAGAAGAAGTGGAAGCCGTGCCTCCAGAAGCCGACGATGAGGACGATTCCGAAGCTGATGATCGCCATGATCCCGGTGACGGTGAACTGGCTGGTGACGGTGAAGGGCTGGGCGCCGACGAGGGCGAAGGGCATCATGCCGAGCAGATTGGCGAACAGGATGAACATGAAGACGGTGAACACCCAGGGGATGTACTTGCGTCCCTCGGGGCCGATGTTGGTCATCACCATCGAGCTGACGAAGCCGGTGACGCCCTCGACCATCGCCTGCCAGCGGCCGGGCACGAGCTCGCGCTTCATCCCGCCGAGCATGAAGATCCAGATCAGCGCGAGGACGACGAGCATCCACAAAGCGCTGTTGGTGAAGACGAACGGGGTACCGTCCAGATGGCCCGCGAGCGGGCTGATCTGGAACTGGTGCATCGGGTCGATCTTGCTTTCGGCCGCCACTCTTTACGTCCCTTGGCCCGTCACTCGGGCTTTTGCTTAGAAATCTTCCAAACTTCCCACATGGCGACGCCGAACCCGAGGAACAGCATCGCCACCCAGATAGTGCGGGTGCCCGCGAAGCGGTCGATCACCCACCCGATCAGGGCGCTTCCCAGCGGGGCGCCGATCAGCACCGAGAGGATGCGCATCCCCTGACGCTGGCCGGTCTGCGGCGCGCGCCGGGTTACGCGAGTCCTCGCCGCTTCCGCCGCCTGCGCCTCCCGAAGCCGCTCATCGAGCGAGTCGAGCCGCGCGTCCGGGGGAAGCTTCGGGTCCTGCCGGGGCTCGTCTTCCGCCATGTCTTTCTTCCATGTGCAGCGGCGCTGGCAAGCGGGCTGTCGAGGGTGCGAGGACATGCCGGCGAACGAACCCCGCCGAGGCGCCGCCCCTTTAGGAAGGGGGGCCGGTCAAGTCAACTCTTGTGCAGTGCGGCAAAGAGGCGATTTGACTGGGGTATGGAGGGGATTAGGCTCGGCGGATGTCGAGACCCCTCGCTCTTGCCCTGCTGGTCGCGATCGCCGCCGGCTCCGGCGGCTGCGAGGAGCGGCGATCCGGAGCGCCGCCCGCTACGGCCGAGCGGCGATCCGAACCCCCGCCCAAGTCGGCCAGGCGGGACTGCCCGGTGGAAGGGGCCGAGCCTGCCCGGGGCAGCGTGTGTATCGCCAGAAGGGGCCCGAACTGGACCTACGCCTTCGTCTATCCGCCCGAGGCGGCCCGAATCACGGCCCTCGACTCCTCGCTCCGAAGTCAAGCGGAGGAAGACCTGAGGGGGGAGAGGGACGAGAACGACGCGGACGGCCTCGGCGCGCTGGCGAGATATGCCAAAGAGCATCCCGAGGGCCGGTTCTTCCGCGAGACGGTGTACACGCTGGGCTCGAATCTTCCGGCGCTTCTGGCCCTGTCCGAGGCGACGGCGGAATATTCCGGCGGCGCCCATGGCTGGTACACCTTCGACACCCTGCTCTGGGACAAGGCCCGCGACCGCAAGCTGAAACCCGGAGAGCTGTTCAGCGACCCGGCGGCGGCCGATGCGGAGATCCAGGTCCAGCTTTGCCCGATACTGGCCGAAGCGCGTCGGCGCGAAGCGGCCCGGGGAGGCGCGGACGGGGTCTTCAACGGGCCGTGCGCGAAGCCGCCTTACAACATGACCCTGCTGGCCGCGGGCCGCCACGCGACCACGCTCAAAGTCACGTTCAGCGAGCTCGAAGGCTATGCCGGCGGCACCTACGAAGTCTGGGTCCCCGTCACCGGCCGGCTGCGGGCTCTCGTGGCGGAGCGGTTCCGGGAATCGTTCGCCCTCTCCGCCTCACCGCCGCGCGCCTGCAATTCCAACGTCGGCTGCGTCGACGGACGCCCGGGACGACCTCGGCCGCGATAGCGGCGGCCTGCGCCATCCGAGCCGATCCGCGGCCGCCGTGCCGGTCGATTTTTCAACGCAAAGACGCAAAGACGCAAAGAGCGCGGAGCGCTCCATCGCCACCTCGGCTGGCGGAAGGCGCGGCTTTATCGGGATGAGCGGAATTTGTCCGCTTCGCGGAATCTTCGCGTCTTTGCGTCTTTGCGTTCAAAAATGGGTTCGCACGGCGATCGCGATTACGCTCCGCATCCGCCGGCCGACCCTTACCCGCAATAGCCCGGAAGCGGGATCGGGGTGCCGCCGTCGCGCTGGCGCCAGACTCCGTCGGGGAGGCGGTAATATTGGCCGGCGCCGACCTTGGTCCGGAACAATTCGCAGGCGGTGGTGGCGGCGACCTCCTCGATCTTGGCGCCGCGCTTGGCGGCGAGATCGGTATAATAAGCGCGGCGCTTGATGTTGACCGAATCGACCTGGGCGCGGACCGCGGCGGGAGCCGAGCCGACGAGGCCGAGATAGCCGTCCGCCTGCTCGCCGACCTGGCCCGAGGCGCGAAGCTGGGCGGAGGCGTCCTGCATCATGGCGTAAGCGGTGGTCGTGCCCAGAACGGCGGCCAGACCGATGCCCGCGGCGAGGATCAGTTTCATTCGGCGGCTCATGTCAAAACACTCCCGGATTCTCTTTGATGAGATCGCGCACGTCCTGCTGCAGACGGACGACGACCTCCTGCCTGATGTTGATGTTGAGATTGATCTCGATCGGCTTCTCCGGAGCGCTCACCTGAACGCACCCGGCCGAGCCGAGAACAACCGGCGCGGCGAGGAGGATCTTCATCCGTCTCATCGGGCCTTGCGTCGCACCGCAACGCATCGACGTCAACAACGACCGCTTCATCGCACAATCTCGCTTTCCTGGGGCTGAACGGGAGGAGGCTCGTCCGGACGCCCACGGATCAGGTCCGGAAGCGTCGACTGGATGAGCAGGGTGGGATCGTGGAGCGAGCGCATCGTCCCGATGAGGGCGCGGAAGGGGCCCTTGACGGTGATGTTGAACTCGAACGGGATCTTGGCGAGCTGGCCCAGCGCGCGGCCGGCGACCATGCCCTTGAGGCCGCCGCCCGGGGCGACGGTCAGCGCCGGATCGCGGGCGATGCCGTCGAGCTCGATGCCGGCGACGAACTCGCCTTCTAGGGACCCGTCGAGATCGATGGTCAGCTTGGAATAGCGCAGGGATTTCAGGGCGTCGAAGGCGAGCTTGCCGTAGATTCCGAGCTCCTTGTCGGTGAGCTCGCCGATATAGGAGAGGGTGCCGCCCTCGGGACGGGCGACGAGGTGGCCGCCGACGATTCGGCCGCCGCGCTCGTCGAAGACCATCGGGATGATTCCGTCGAACGTGCCGGTGGCGGTGATGTTGGCGAATTCCATCTTCTGGATGAAGAGCGCGGCGTCGAGCCCCTCGACCCGGAAGGTGAGGCGCTTGGCCGAGGGCTTCGAGAAATCGAGGATCGTCTCCTCGAGGATCAGCTCGCCGCCGGCGAAAGGCCAGCGCCCGCTTTCGACCTTCACCTGGAGGCCGGGGAGGAGCTGATAGCGGATGCGGCCGTCGAGCACGTCGATGCCGGCGCGGACGAGGTCGACCTTCGCCTCCTGGCCGGGCGCGGTGGCGAGGCCGAGCAGGTCGGTGAAATGAAGGCTGGTCGAAAGCCCCTCGACGGGGCCGAAGGCGGCGGCGAAGTCCATGTCGTCGGTCGAGAAGGTGCCGCTCGAGCGCGAGCCGGCCGAATCCCAGCTCATCTCGCCCTGTCCCTTGAGGATGCCGTTGACGAGGGCGACGACCCCGGTGGTGAGCCGGGTGAGCTGTTCGGGCTGGTAATCCTTGTCGAAGCGGATGCCGGGGACGTCGAGCGCGGCCCGGCCGCGGCCGGTGGCGAGGTCGTGGCCGATGTCGGCATGGACGATGCGGGTGCCGGTCTCGGGATCGTCGAGCCAGCCGCCGGCCGCGATCCGGTTGCCGGCGAGGGTCAGCCGGAAGTCGCGGGTGACGAGCGGGTAGAAGCGGGGCGGATCGACCTCGTCCGAGATCCGCATCTCGCCCGCCATGGCCAGGTCGGCGCCGCGCATCCTCCAGGCGCCGCTCCCCTGGCTCATCAGCAGCGGCACGTTGCCGAGCTTGCCGGAGAGGCCGGCGTAGCGGCCGGCGACCCCGCTTTTGCCGAACTCGCCGGTCAGCGAGGCGAGGTCGAGGCGGTTGTTGGCGAGCCGTACCTCCAGCCCGTCGGCGGTGAAGCTCGGGCCGGCGAGTGCGAAGCGCAGGCGGCTTCCGGCGACGCTCAGCGGCGAGGCGCCGAGCGTCCCGGCGAAGCGCGGCGAGCGCAGTTCGGCGCCGCCGGCGACCCGGCCGCCCGGCGCCTTCCAGACCAGGGCGCGGCCGGTCGGGCAGAGCGGAAGCGCGGTTCGGCCGAGGCGGAGGCTGCCGATTTGAAGCGCCTCGAACCGCGCCGCCGTGCAACGCTCCCCGAAAGCGAAGCCGCCGCGGCCGTCGAGCCGGCCCGCCACCGGCACCACCAGCCCGCGAACGAAGCCGTTGTCGAGCGGTCCGTCGATCGTCGCCACCGTCGAAACGCTCGTCTCGCCGCCGGGCGCGGCGGTGAAGCTGATGTCGCCGAGCGCGAGGCGCGAATTCCCGACTCGCATCGGCTGGATCCGCCCAAGGCCCCGGATCGGGGCGCCGGGCCGCGCCTGGTCGAGGCTTAGCCGGATCGCGGGGAAGCCGCCGCCCGAGACGCTGAGATCGCCGTCGAGCCGGGTGAGCCCGCTCGGCCAGTAATAAGTGAGCCCCTCCCCGCCCCCCAAGGCGATCCTGGCGCCGCTCCGGGTCGCCGCGCTCAGCCGCTCGAAACGGACCCCGCCGAAGCCGCGGCCGTTGACGAGCCGGAGCGCGGCCTCGGCATCGAAGGCGGCGCCGGCGCGGGAAAGTGCGGCGGCCAAAGCGTCTCCCACCGGCTCCAGCGGCGTCCCCCCGGCGGAGCGCAGGGCGGCGACTGCGCCGGCCAGAGGCGCCCGCGCCGAGGCGCCTCGGACCGAGGCGTCGCCGAGCAAGGTGAAGCCGCCATTGGCCAGCGACAGGCCGTAGCGGCCGTCGAGGGCGGCCCGGGCGGCGGTGAGTCCGCCGAACCGCGCTCCACCGGAGGCGAGATCGAGCGCGCCGCGGGTCATTTGCGCATTGCCGTCGAGGCCGAGCCGCCCGTTCAGGCCGGTGAGAATATTGGTCCCGGCCTGGAGCCGGGCGGCGCGCACGGCGGTGCTCCCCTTCCAGCTGTCGAGCCCCGGAGCGAGCCGGACGTCGAGGTCGAGCCCGATCCCGCTCACCGCCAGTTGCTCCCCGCAGCCGAGGCGCTCGGCCTGCGCGGGGCCCCGGAAGCCGGGCTTCAGGTCCGACACCTGGACGCTCCATTTGCCCTTGACGCCGTCGAGGCGGCAGTCGCCGAGACTGAGCCGGGGCGCCGCCGCCGCCATCCGGCCTCGGAAGCCGTCGGCGAGATTGCCCTTGCCCTCGAGCGCGATCCCGACCCGTCCGGCCGGCGTGTCGAAGCGGACCGTGGCGTCGGCGATGTCGACATTCTGGCCGGGCAGGCGGAACGGCAAGCCGGTCGGCGGCGGCAGAAGGCGGTCGATCTCGCCGAAGCTGATCTTGCCGTCCTTGCCGAGCCGGGCGTTCAGCCGGACTCCGCGGGCGGTGATCAGGGTCACCTTGGGCCGGCGAAAGCCCCAGCTGAGGCGCACTTCGACCCAGCGGGCGGTGAGATCGGGGTTGCGCGGATCGCCGATCACCAGATTTTCGAGCCGCTGGACGTCGAAGCCGATCTTCCTGACCTCGTAGGTGGCGCGGACGTTCCGCCGGGCGAGCTCGCGATCGATGAAATCGGCCGCGATCGGCCGCCGCTGGGTCCAGGCGAGGAGCAAGGCGAGGAGCAGCAGGACGAGCAGGGCGAGCGCCGTCAGACGCTTCACCGGGCGCCGCCGCGCCTTCACTCCGGTCTCCTCGTCCACCGGCCTTTCAACCTCCGTCACGCCGCTCCCGTTCCGCCTCCGTTACCTTTCAACGGGGCGAGAGCAAGGCGTTTGCCTAAGAGCTCCGCCAAGCTTAATCATTGCTGATGGCCGACGAGTCTCTCGACGGCCGCGGACACCGGGCGCGGCTGAGGAGACGCCTGTTCGAGGGCGGGCCGGAGGCTCTCCTGGAGCATGAGCTTATTGAATATCTGCTTGCGCTCGCTTTGCCCCGCCGGGACACCAAGCCGCTCGCCAAGAAGCTGATCCACGATTTCGGCGGCTTCGGCCGGCTGCTTTCCGCCGACGGCGAAGCGATCATGCGCGTCGGCGACGTCAGCGAAAGCGCCGCCGCGGCGATCAAGATCGCCCAGGCCACGGCCTTGCGGCTGCTCGAATCGCAGGTGATGGACCAGCCGGTGCTAGGCAGCTGGCAGGCCCTGCTCGACTATCTTCGCGCCGACATGGGCGCCCTCGCCATCGAACGGGTGCGAATCCTCTATCTCAACGCCCGTAACATGCTGATCCGCAATGAGCCGATGTCGGAAGGCTCGGTCGACGAGGCCGCAGTCTACGTCCGCGAGGTCATCCGCCGGGCGCTCGAATATCACGCCACCGCCCTGATCCTCGTCCACAACCACCCGAGCGGCGACCCCCAGCCGAGCCAGCAGGACATCCGCCTAACCCGCGAGATCGTCGAGGCGGCGCGCCCGCTCGGCATTTCGGTCCACGACCATGTCATCGTCGGAGCGAGGACCTGCGCGAGCATGCGGTCGCTCGGGCTGATCTGACTTTCGCCCGTGGACCATGCTCCACGCGCCTAGGCAGTGACTGACGATGCGCCGGGGCGATAGAATCGTTATGCCTTTACCTCAGATGAGCGGGCGCGATCTAACCTCTCAGAATTGGTGGCCTTGTGCCGTCAACCCATACCGACCACGCGCACTTTTGTAGAAAAGTGCTTGGTCTCCCCAACGATGGATATGCCGATTTATCAGTGAATGAAGGGTCGCGCTGGGGGTCCCACCATTGGTTAAGGAGATGCGAAGGCGCCTAGCTTCGTCGAGAATTTCAGTGCAGCTCATTGGTCGATCTGAGCAATGCAGGACCGTTTGCGCGATACGAAGATATCCGGTCATAGGACGGGTCTTTGTGCGTGGCCCAGTCATGCCCTGTCGGTAGCTTACGATGGCTGCCGTGGAAAGTGTGTTCGAGGTTGCTGCGGGCATAGCAACCTCATCACACATTGGGCATGGTCGGTTGCGCGACTATGGCCGGACGCCGTAGCCTATTTTTTCTGGTTTTGAACTCAATGGGATCACCTATGCAGAAACGTCCTCACCCGATCCCGTATCAGGGCAGCAAGCGTCGTTTGGCTGATGCGATCGGTCGAGTCATACCGAACCAGATCGGCACGTGGTATGAGCCCTTCGCTGGATCGGCTGCAATGACGATTTGGGTGGCGCAGCATCGCACTCCGAAGCGCATAGTGCTCGGTGACTCCCTCCCCCCCCTTGCTGAATTGTGGCGCGTCATCATAAATAATCCTGAGATTACGGCTGATCGATATGAGCAAGTTTGGCTGGGCCAGGACGGAGCCGTAGGTCATTACTTCAATGAAGTTCGCGCACGTTTCAATGCGAACGGTGACCCTGTCGATCTTCTTTATCTCTTATGCCGGTGCGTAAAGAATGCCGTTCGATTTAACCGAAAAGGGGAATTCACGCAATCGGTTGATAAGCGCCGCTTTGGCATGAGGCCTGACAAAATGCGCAATCAAATTCTAGGCGCCTCAACAATGCTGAAAGACCGAACGGAAGTACGGACCGGAGACTGGCTTGACTCCGTAAGAGATGCCAAGCTCGGCGATTTCATCTATTTGGACCCGCCTTATATGGGCACGTCGCAGACACGGGATACTCGCTATGCCGAACAGATGGGGCAGCAGCGCCTGATAAACGGACTGGAGCAGGTACTGGAGCGCGGTCTGTCAATTGCGCTCTCCTATGACGGCATGACGGGCGAAAAAACGTATGGACCTCCCTTGCCGGCGCACCTCAACATGACTCGCACATTCATCCATACCGGACGTTCGAGCCAGGCGACGCTGTCTGGTAAGGAAGATGAGACGATTGAGAGCCTATACCTGTCAATCGACCTAGATGCGGATTTCGAGAATATCCGAGTAGGCAAAGAACGTAACGATGAGCAGCACCAGCTACTGATCT
>JBEVDE010000312.1:0-8884 GCA_040514175.1 Allosphingosinicella sp.
CCCATTCTCGGTAGAGCGCGCACAGCCGCTCGAGGGCGCCATGGATGTAGATCGGCTCGTGATAGCCGCGGCCTCTCATCTCCCTCATCAGCCGCTGCGCCTTGCCGAGCGCATAGGCGCCGACCAGCACGCAGCGCTCGGGATTGGCGTGGAGCGCCTCGAGCAGCCGGTCGATCTCCGCGCCGGTATCGGGGTGGCGGAAGACCGGCAGGCCGAAGGTCGCCTCAGTGATGAAGATGTCGCAGGGGACCGGTTCGAACGGAGCGCAGCTCGGATCGGGGCGCCGTTTGTAATCGCCCGAAACCACAATGCGCTCGCCCTTATGCTCGAGGACGATCTGGGCGGAGCCGAGCACATGGCCGGCCGGGACGAAGCTTATTTCGACCTCGCCGAGCCGGACGACCTCGCCATAAGCGACCGCCCGGCCTCCCGGCTGCGGCCCGTAGCGGCACTCCATGATCGCCAGGGTCTCGGGCGTGGCGAACACGTCGCCATGGCCGCCCCGGGCATGATCGGCATGGCCGTGGGTGACGAGCGCGCGCGCCTTCGGGACGTTCGGATCGACCCAGGCGTCGGCCGGCTTGATATATATGCCTTCGGGAAAAGGCTCGATCCAGGAACCGAGACGGGCCATCGGGAGCTATATGGTCCTGACCAGGGGCATCGCCAAGGCGCGGCGCCCGCGAATCGAGGCAAGGGAGCGACGGCATGGACGCAGGCGGAGGCAGTTGGGGAATCGTCACGATCGTCGGGCCGCTTCTGCTCGCGGCGGTCCTGCTCTGGGTTTTGCTCCGCAACCGCACGTCCGGCAAGCGCGACCGCGACCGCACCGAGCAGGCGACCCGCGACCTCTACCGCGAGGAAGAGGAGAAACGGCGCAGCGGGGACGATGCCACTTCGTGACGTTTCCCCCTCCCTGCACGCAGGGAGGGGCCAGGGGTGGGTGCGCATGAGGCGGCCATGACCCTTTCGGAGACGCACCCGCCCCCGACCCCTCCCTGCGTGCAGGGAGGGGAGAACCTCCCTCCCGTCATCGCCTCCTGGTTCGCCGCCAAGGGCTGGGCCCCGCGCCGCCACCAGCTCGAGATGCTCGCCGCCGCCCGCGCCGGGCGAAGCGCCCTGCTCGTCGCCCCGACCGGCGCCGGCAAGACCCTGGCCGGCTTCCTCGCGTCGATCGTGGAACTGATCGAAGCGCCGACCGAGGGACTTCACACCCTCTACATCTCGCCGCTGAAGGCCCTCGCGGTCGACGTCCAGCGCAACCTCCTCACCCCGATCGGCGAGATGGACCTCCCCATCCGGGTCGAGGCCCGGACCGGCGACACCCCCTCCGACCGCAAGGCCCGCCAGCGCGTCCGGCCGCCGCAGATGCTCCTGACCACGCCGGAATCGCTCAGCCTCTTGCTCAGCCACGAGGACAGCGGGACCCTCTTCGCCGGGTTGAAGACGGTGGTCGTCGACGAGGTCCACGCCTTCGCCAGCGGCAAGCGCGGCGACCTGCTCGCGCTCGCGCTGGCCCGCCTTCAAACCCTCGCGCCGGGACTGCGCCGGGTGGCTCTCTCCGCCACCGTCTCCGATCCCGAAGCCTATCAGGGCTGGCTCGCGCCTTATGGCGACGTCGAGCTGGTCGACATCGTGCTGGGCGAGCCCGGCGCCGATCCGGACCTGAAGATCATGCTCCCGGAGGACGAGCGCATCCCCTGGTCGGGCCATTCGGGACGCTGGGCGAGCGCCAATGTCATGCGCGAGATCGAGCGCCACCGGACGACCCTCGTCTTCTGCAACACGCGAAGCCTCGCCGAACTTATCTTCCAGGACCTGTGGGCGGCGAACGAGGGGCATCTCCCGATCGGAATCCACCACGGCTCGCTCTCGGTCGAGGCGCGGCGCAAGGTCGAAACGGCGATGGCGTCGGGGCGGCTTCGCGGCCTCGTCTGCACCGCCAGCCTCGATCTCGGGGTCGACTGGGGCGACGTCGACCTCGTCATCCAGATGGGCGCCCCGAAGGGCTCCTCCCGCCTGCTCCAGCGCATCGGCCGCGCCAACCACCGGCTCGACGAGCCTTCGGAGGCGCTCGTCGTGCCGGGCAACCGCTTCGAATATCTCGAAGCCCGGGCCGCCCTCGACGCGATCGAGAATAAGGAGCTCGACCCCGAAATCTTCCGTCCCGGGGCGATCGACGTGCTCGCCCAGCATATCATGGCCGCCGCCTGCGCCGCGCCCTTCCGGGAAAAGGAGATGCTGGAAGAGGTCCGCTCCGCCGCGCCTTATTCGGGTCTTTCGGAAGAGCTGTTCCGCCAGATCCTCGCCTATATCGAGAGCGGCGGCTATTCGCTTCGCGCCTACGACCGCTTCCGCCGCCTCACCCGCGATCCCGACGGGACGTGGCGGGTCTCCCACCCGCGCTTCGTCCAGCAGCACCGGATGAACGCCGGGATCATCGTCGATGCGCCTTTGCTCGACGTCCGCTTCCGCCGCGGCCGCAAATTGGGCACGGTCGAGGAATATTTCGGCTCGACCCTCTCGCCCGGCGACACCTTCTTCTTCGCCGGCCTGGTGCTGGAGGTGGAGAAGATCGACGGCACCGATCTGATCGTCCGGGCGACCACGAAATCGGCCCGCATTCCCACCTATGTCGGGACGAGGATGGCGATGACCACCAACCTCGCCGACCGGGTCCGCGCCTTTCTCTGGGACCGCGGGCAATGGCCGCGATTTCCCGACGACGTTCAGGACTGGCTGCGGGTGCAGGCCGAGCGCTCGCTATTGCCCCGGCCCGACCAGCTCCTCGTCGAAACCTTCCCGCACGAGCACCGCCACTACATGGTCGTCTACAGCTTCGAAGGCTGGAACGCCCACCAGTCGCTCGGCATGCTGATCACCCGGCGGATGGAGAGCGCGGGCCTCAATCCTTTGGGTTTCGTCTCCAACGATTACGCTCTGGCCTGCTATGCGCTCGAGCCGATCGAGGATCCCGCGGCGCTGCTCTCCCCGGACCTGCTCGTTATTGAGTTAGTCGAATGGGTCCAGGGATCCAACCTCCTGAAGCGCGCCTTCCGCGAGGTCGCCGTGATCGGCGGCCTCGTCGAGCGCCACCATCCCGGCAAGCGCAAGTCGGGCCGCCAGGTGACCTTCTCGACCGACCTCATCTACGACGTGCTGCGCCGCTACGAGCCCGATCATCTCCTCCTGAAAGCCGCCTGGGACGACGCCCGCGGCAAGATGACCGAGGTCGGCCGCCTCGTCCGCCTCCTCGACCGCGCCCAGCAGACGATGGTCCATGTCGAATTGGACCGGGTCTCGCCGATGGCGGTGCCGGTGCTGGTCATCGTCGGCCGCGAGGCGACCGCCACCGGCTCGGCCGAGGACGCCATCCTGATCGAGGCGGAGAGTTTGGCGGCGACCGCGATGCGGCTGGATTGAGCGTCTTAAAATCCTCCCCGCGATTTCGCGGGGAGGGGGACCAGGCGAAGCCTGGTGGAGGGGTTCTTGCAGACTCCCGAAGGACCCCTCCACCGCGCTCCGCGCGGTCCCCCTCCCCCGGAAACCCGGGGGAGGATTTTGTAGGCGGCGATGCACTGGAACGAAACTAACGGCGTCCCGTACTCGCCAGAACCAGCCCCACAGCGGCCATGGGCCAGCTTATGCGATCGGGTTTGTCGGCCGGGGTTTCGGGTTCCGGCGCGGGCGAAGGCGCTGCCACCACCTCCGCCTCCTTCGCCTGCTGCCTCTCGAGCTCGGAGTTCAGCTCGCCGCCCAACAGGACGATATAGGCCGAGAGGTAGAGCCAGGTGAGGAAGATGACGACTCCGCCCAGCGAGCCGTAGGTCGCGTTGTAATTGCCGAAATTGGCGACGTAGATTCCGAAGCCGAGGCTGCCGGCGAGCCACAGCAGGGTGGCGAGGGCCGAGCCGGGGCTAACCCAGACCCAGGGCGCGTCCGGCCGGTTGGGCGCGTAGCGGTAGACCGCGGCCAGGCCGAAGCCCATCGCGACCACGGCCAGCGCCCAGAACAGAATCTGGACCGCGGAATGCGCCCAGCCGGGCGACCCCGGGAACAGGGCCTCGACCCAGCCCATCACCGAGATCCCTGCGGCGGCGATGACCAGCACGGCCAAAGCGCCCACCGTCATCAGCAGCGACAGCAAGGTCGATTTGACGAAGCCCCGGCTCTCCTTGACCTCATAGGCGATGTTGAGCGCGGTGACGATCGCGCCCGAGCCCTTGCTCGCGCCGTAGAGGGCGAGCGCGAGGGCGACGGCCAGGCTCCAGCCCTTGGCCGCATCGGGCGATTCGGTCATGCTCCGGAGCTGGTCGCCGATCAGCGCCGCGGCGTCCTCGGGAAGCATTCCGAACAGTGCCCGAATATGCTTCGCCACCGTCTCCGGCTCGGCCGCGAGGCCGTAGACCAGCACCGTCGCCGCGAGCAGGGGCACGAAGGCGAGGAAGGCGTAGAAGGCGACTCCGGCGGCGAGCAGCCCGACATTGTCGTTCCCCGCCTCCTTCCAGCTACGCACGAGCACGTGCCGCCAGTCCTTGAGCGCGGGCCAGCGGACGGGGTGGATTGCCATGGCGATTGGAAACCGGGGGCGGGGGCCGCGGTTCCGCCGAAACCGTCACCCCAGCGAAGGCTGGGGTCCCGGCGGGCGAAGGGCGCCGGCGTCCAGTACCCCCTGGGGCCCCAGCCTTCGCTGGGGCGACGGAAGGATCAGACCATCGCCCGCGGGTTGGAGAACACCCTCGTCACCTCCGGCTCGAAGCTCGCCAGCGGATCGACCTCGAAACCGGGATCGAAGGCCGGCGCGTCCCAGTCGTCGACCAGCTTCTCGGCGAAGGCGTACCAGCTCTCTCCCTTGAACCGCTCGCGCCCCTCAGGATCCTTGCCGAGATGCTCGAAATAATAGCGGCCCTGGAATTCCTGGTGCCAGTAGACGGTGTGGTAGATGTCGTCGCGCACATAGGGCTTGAGCATTTCGGCGGCGATCGGGCCGTGGTTGGGGATGGAGAAGAGCTTGCCGAGATCGTGGCAGAGCGCCGCGACCACCTCCTCGTCGCTCGCGCCCGAGCGGCGGGCGAGGGTGCCGGCCATCAGCGAATGGGTGAGCTGGTTGGCGGCGAAGCCGACCTCGATCGACTCCAGCCGGGCGAGGCCGTCCATGATCTGGCGGGCGGCGATGCTCTTGATATGCCTGCCGTGCTCGGCGGCGATATGGGCCCAGTCCTCGGCGGTGCCGTTCCTCATGTCGGTGAACATCGGCTCTCTCCTCGTCCGATCCGAAATAGACCCGGCGCGGGGTCTTCCACAAGCCGCGCCTGGTAGGCTAGCGTCGCCCGGCGCGGGTGGGGCAGGCGTGGAGTGAAGATGGCGTCGAATGAAGAGCTTTCCTTCCTCGCCGACGGCGGCGAGATGGGCGAGCGCGTGCGGGCCTTCGACTGGGCCGGCTCTCCGCTCGGCCCTCCGCAGGGCTGGCCGCAGGCTCTGAAGACCGCCACCGGCATCCTGCTCTCGTCCAAATTCCCGATGTTCCTGGCCTGGGGACCGGAGCTTCGCTTTCTCTATAACGACGCTTATGCCGACGTGCTCGGCGGCAAGCATCCCGCCGCGCTCGGCCACGCCTTCGAGGACATCTGGGCCGAAATCTGGGACGAGGTCGGCCCGCTCGCGCGCCGGGCGCTGGCCGGCGAGGCGACCTATTTCGAGAATCTGCCCCTGACCATGACCCGCAGGGGCTATGAGGAGCAGACCTGGTTCACTTTCTCCTACAGCCCGCTGCGCGACGACGACGGCGCAGCCGCCGGCATGTTCTGCGTCTGCACCGAGACGACGGCGACGGTGCTGGCCGAGCGCGAGCGCCTCAACGAGACGGAGCGCCTGCGCCAGTTGTTCCACCACGCGCCCGGCTTCATGGCGGTGGTGCGCGGCCCGGACCATGTCTTCGAGATGGCCAACGCCTCCTACCAGAAGCTGGTCGGCCGCGGCGACCTGATCGGCAAGCCGGTCCGCGAGGCGGTCCCCGAAGTCGAGGGCCAGGGCCTCTTCGAGCTTCTCGACAAGGTCTATCGGAGCGGCGAGCCTTTCTCCGGGCGGTCGGTGGCGATCAGGCTCCAGCGGCGGCCGGGCGGCGCGCGCGAGGAAAGGCTGCTCGACTTCGTCTTCCAGCCGATCTTCGACGCCCAGGGCGCGGTCGGCGGCATCTTCGCCGACGGCTATGACGTCACCGAGCGGATCGTCGCCGAGACCGCGCTTCGCGAGAGCGAGGAGCGCTTCCGGCTGATCGCCGACAGCGCGCCGGTGCCGATGTGGGTGACCAAGATCGACCGCCATCGCAGCTTCGTCAATCGCGCCTATGTCGAGTTCCTGGGCATCAGCTACGACGAGGCGGTCGACTTCGACTGGCGCACAGTCCTCCATCCCGACGACGCCGCGCGGATCCTCGCCGAATCCCAGGCGGGCGAGGCCTCGCTCGAGAAGTTCGAGCTGGTCGCGCGTTACCGGAGCGGCGGCGAGTGGCGCTGGATCCGCTCGGTTTCGCAACCGCGCTGGGGCGCCCAGGGCGAGCATGCCGGCTTCATCGGGGTCGCTCACGACATCACCGAATTGAAGCGCGCCGAGGCCGCCCTGCGCGAGGTCAACGAAACCCTCGAACGGCGGGTGGCGGAGCGCACCGGCGACCTCAGCACCGCCCTCGACCGGCTCCAGGCCGAGGTCGGCGAGCGGCTCCGCGCCGAGGAGGCGCTGCGCCAGGCCCAGAAGATGGAGGCGGTCGGGCAATTGACCGGCGGCATCGCCCACGATTTCAACAATCTCCTGACGCCGATCATGGGCGGCCTCGAGCTGATCGCCTCGCGGGTCGAGGATCCGCGGCTCAAGCGGATCGCCGAGACCGCGCTCGAATCGACCCGGCGCGGCGCCAAGCTGACCGGCCAGCTGCTCGCTTTCTCCCGGATCCAGCGGATCAGCATGGGGCCGGTCGCCGTCAACGAGGTCATCGAGGCGATGCAGCGCCTGCTCCGCCACACGATCGGCGGCGAAGTCCGGATCGAGACCCGCCTCGATCCGCGCGCCGGCCACGGCATTTGCGACGCCAACCAGCTCGAGAATGCGATCCTCAACCTCGCCATCAACGCCCGCGACGCCATGCCGGACGGCGGCACCCTCACCATCTTCACCGACCGGGTGCGGCTCGACGATGAACCCGACCACCCCGCCGGCGAGTTCGTCCGGATCACCGTCGCCGACACCGGCCAGGGCATGCCCGCCGACGTTCTCGACAAAGCCATCGAGCCCTTCTTCTCGACCAAGCCGCTGGGCAAGGGGACCGGCCTCGGCCTCGCCCAGGTCTACGGCATCGCCCAGCAGGCCGGAGGGACGCTTCGCATCGACAGCGAGGTCGGCAAGGGCACGTCGGTCGACATCCTCCTGCCCAGCGCCTCCGCGTCGTCCGAGGCGGCCGGGGAAACGCGCCGCGACCCGGGCGCTTCGTCCGGCCGGGCGGCCGGGGCTCGCGTGCTGATCGTCGACGATGACGACGACGTCCGCGCCTTCCTCGCCGAATCGCTGGAGGGGCTGGGCTGCACGGTGGTGTCGGCGGCGTCGGGCGCGCGGGCGCTCGAGTCGCTCAAGGAACGCCGGCCCGACCTCGTCCTGCTCGATTATGCGATGCCGGGCATGAACGGCGCCCAGGTCGCCCGCGCCGCCCGCGACCTTCACCCGGCCCTGCCGATCGTCTTCGTCACCGGCTATGCCGAAAGCGAGCAGCTCGAAGCCGCCCTGGGCGGCGACGTCCCGGTCCTGCGCAAGCCCTTCACCCTCGCCGAGCTGGCGACGGCGGTGGAAGGGAATATCGCCCCTTAATCCTCCCCATCGCGAAGCGAAAGGGAGGGGGACCACCCGAAGGGTGGTGGAGGGGTAATCGCGCAGGTCTGGGCATTTACCCCTCCCCACGGCTTCGCCGCAGGGAGGATTTCAGGGGTCTTGAACCCCTGAAATCCTTTCCTAAATCGCCGCCGTCGGACGACCAGTTTGCGGTGTCCGGCCTGTATCCGCGAGGGGCGAGAGGCTCTTTGCCGACCCCCTCATCGTCATGTTGCTCACTGGAGGACAAGGATCATGAGAAGCTTCGATTTCACCCCCTATCGCCGTTCGACCGTCGGCTTCGACCGCCTGTTCGACTTCCTCGAAAGCGCCCGCGCCGAGCAGTCGGACAATTATCCGCCCTACGACATCGAGAAACTGAGCGACGACCGCTACCGGATCACGCTCGCCGTGGCCGGCTTCAGTTCCGCGGACATCGACATCACCGCCCGCCAGAACATGCTGATCGTGATCGGCCGCAAGGCGGAGAATCGGAACAAGGACGGCAATTTCCTGCACATGGGAATCGCCACCCGCGCCTTCGAGCGCCGCTTCGAGCTCGCCGATTTCGTCAGGGTCGAGGCCGCCGACATGAAGGACGGACTGCTCGCGATCGATCTGGTCCGCGAGATCCCCGACGCGATGAAGCCGCGCAAGATCGAGATCGGCGCCGGCGAGTCGCGCACCATCGAGTCGGATCAGGCCCCCCGGAAGGAGCCCGAGGTCGCGTGATCTGCTCCTCCCCATGCGAAGCATGGGGAGGGGGACCGCCCGAAGGGTGGTGGAGGGGTAGCTGGGGCAGGCCTCGGCAATGACCCCTCCACCATGCTTCGCATGGTCCCCCTCCCCGCCGCTTCGCGGCGGGGAGGACAATAATTCATCCCCCGTTTACCTGCGAAGGCGCACCGCCTCCTTATGCGTTTCCTGAAGAAGCTGACCAACCCGTTCGCCCTCGTCGCCGAGGGCGTCCTCGTCGGCGCCCTCCTCTTCGCGACCACGACCCCGGACCTCGTCGAGTCGCGCCCGGCGC
>JBEVDE010000461.1:0-15580 GCA_040514175.1 Allosphingosinicella sp.
CGCTATTCCCGCCGTCGCGACCCGGCCCAGGCCGGCCGCCCCCGCGCCTCTCCCGAAGATGGGCGGCCCTCAGCAGGTGATCGAGGACGCCCTCCGCAAGGCCGGCCTGATGCGCTGACGCCCCTTACCGTCATCCCGGCCCCAGCCTTCGCTGGGGCGACGTTACTAGACGAGCCGGTCGGCGAGGAGGCGCTGGAGGGGGCGAAGGTCGGTGCCCGGATTGGCGCGGATGTGGAGCGGATGGGGCTCGTCGCCGAGCCAGATCCGGACGGTCGAGCGGCTCTCGGCGGCCTCCCCTTCCTGGATCGAGAAATGCTTCACCGAGCGATAGGGATAGGAGCTGGTCTCGACCCGCGCCTCGAGCAGATGCTCGCGCTGGACGAGGAGGATCCGTCGTTCGGTGAACAGGATGACGCCCGTCGGCGCGACGAAGGCGGCGTGAACCGTTTCGCCCGTAACGAGGTGCGCGGTGAGCTCGGCCGCGTCGGCGGCGGGCGACTGGTCGACGTCGAGTATTCGCATGGAGGCTAGATGGGACCGCGGCGGCGGCGCGGCAATCCCCATCCGCCGCCGCTGCGCGCTCCAAGGCGAGCGGAAGATGCCGGGTCACGGCCGCGTCGCCGGCCCGGCTTCGGGCTGGGCCGGATCCGGCCCGCCGGGCATCGGCCGATCCCACCAGGCCTGCCGGATCGAGACCGCGGCGGCCGAATAGGGGTCGACATTATCGACCGTCCATAAGGTCCCTTCCTGGCGGAGCGAGAAGGCGCCGTAGACTTCGGCGGTGGCGTTGCCGACCAGAACGTAAAGTCGGTCCGGCTCCAGCCGCGCCGGCTTTGCCACGGTTTCCCCACCCTCCGGAGCCCGGCCGTAGGAAAGCGGGAACAAGGCGTTGCAGTCGCCGGTGCGCGATCCCTCGAAACGCCAGGCCGGCCGCGAGCCGCCGTCGAGGACGGCCGCCTCCCGCCAGCACCAGATCGAGTCATTGTCGTCCGAATCGACAGGTATGAAGACGAGCGCGTTGCCGATGAAGCCGGCCCGGACGAGAATCTCGGGCGGCTGGCACGAGGCCAGGAGCGGCGCCAGGAGCAGAGGAGCGGCGCGGCGGAGCATCGTCCCGGCTTATCGCGCGGGCGCGGGCGCCGCCAGTGGGACGCTCCGGCCGCGATCCTCGAACACCCGGCGGAACATCGGCACGAGCAGGCGGGCGCCACGATCGGTGAGATGATGGTCGTCGCGATAGAGCGGTCGGTGGCCGATCGAACCCTGGCAGGCGCCCACCCGGCAGAGGTAAGGCGCCGGATCGAGCAGCCGGACTCCGCAGGTCCGCTCCGCCTCGCGAAGCACCGCGACAATGGCGCGGTTGCGCGCCTCGTGGACCGCATAGGGCATGGCGACATCCGGCGCCTTCGGATCGGCGATCAGGCGGCGCTGAAGCTCGCGGGTCACCCAATAAGGGAAATGCGGCGTCGGCAGCACCACATAGGTCGGTCCCGCCGCCGCCAGCGCGCAGGTGGAGCGCAGCAAATTGGCATGGAAGGACGCCGTCGCCGGCGCCGCCGCGCCGTCGCCGGGGAAGCGGAAGGCCGGCTCGGCGGCATAGCCGGCCCAGCTGGCGGTCAGGACGAGCGGAATCCGCCGCGGCTTTGCGAGCGGTTCGAGGAAGCGGGCGTTGAAGGCGCCGCAGCGGCTCCGCCTTTGCACCGGGCGTAGACCCAGCATTGGCGGGCATCCGGCCAGAGCGTTGAAATCGACCGCGCCGCGCACGCCCTCGGGCAGCGCCTCGATCAGCCCGGGAAGCTCGCCGTCGGCGTGGCTGTCGCCGCGGAAGATCGCCAGCAGGGGACCCCCGGCCGGTCCCAGCCGGCAGGGCTCGGGCGGCAGGTCGCCCGTCGAGTAACAGGGCCCGGCGCCGGCGACCGGGCGGGGGATCGAGTCCCGGACGGTCGCCTGGATCTCCGCCGAGAATCGCTGCGGCAGGCCGTGCGTCTTCCAGATCGCGAAGCTCGCCAAAGCGAGCGCCAGCGGCGCAAGGCCGTAAGCCGTTACGGCACGCCGTGAGGCCGCGATCCTCGTCGTCCCGATGGTCGGCGCCGCCGGCCGCGGCCGGGCGCGGCGCTCGACGAAGCGCCAGGAGAGATGGCCGAGCAGGAAAGCGGCGGCGATTCCGGCCGCGATCCAGGGCCCTTCCCCGGCATGGCCCGAACGCCGAAGCGCGACCACGACCGGCCAGTGCCACAGATAGAGGGAATAGGAATTGAGCCCGATCCAGGCGGCGGCGGCGTTGCCGGTGACTCGCGATCCGGTGCGGGCGGCGAGGATCACCAGCATCGTGCCCGCGACCGGCGGAAGCGCCCGGCCGTCGGGCCAGCCCTCCGGCGCGATCAGGATCACCGACGCGGCGATGAGTCCGAGCCCGGCGGCCTGGGCGAGCCGGGCGCTCCGCCCGGAGAGCGGCGGAACCAGATAGACCAGGGCGCCCGCGAGCAGCTCCCAGGCGCGCGGCGGTAGCAGATAGAAGCCGGCGGCGGGCGCCAGCCGGCTGAGCGCGAGCATCAGGGCGAGGGAGAGCAGGGCCGCGGCGGCCAGCAGGATCCGCTGCCGCGCCGGCCGGAAGAGCCTCACGATCAGCGGCAGGATCAGCGGGTAAAGCAGGTAGAATTGCCATTCCAGCGACAGGGTCCAGCTATGGAGCAGCCACTTCTGGTCGATCCCGGGATCGAAATAGCCGGTCTCGCGCCAGTGGAGGAAGTTGGAGACGAACAGGGCGCTGCTCCCCGCCTGCCGGGCCAGCAGCCCATATTCGTCGGGAAGCAGGAACCAGGCCCCGGCCGCCAGCGTCGCGGCGAGCAATATGGCGAGGGCGGGGACGATCCGCCGCGCCCGGTCCAGGTAGAAGCCGGCGACCGAGAATGTGCCGCGCTCGAGCCGGCCGAGGATTATCCCGGTCATCAGATAGCCCGAGATGACGAGGAAGATGTCGACCCCGACGAAGCCGCCGCCGAACGGCGCCACCTCGAAATGAAAGCCGAGCACCGCCACCACCGCGATCGCCCGAAGCCCGTTGATGTCGGGTCGGAAGGCGAGCTTCGGATCCGCCTCGCCGGGCGGCGCCTGATGGCCGGGGGCGGGCGTCATGAAGGCGGGCTTAGCAAGGACGGCGGTGAACCGTCTTGGAAGAAATGATATAATGTTATATCGTTTCATTACTTTTGGAGAGTCCTGGATGGAGCTTTTCGGCCCGACCTTCTCAAATCCGGCCGCGGCGGGCCGGCGGGCCCAGCTGGTGCTGGCGCTGCTCCTGCTGTCCGTCTTCCCGATCGTCCTCCTGACCATCCCGATCCAGACCCATGCGGTGAAGCTCGATCTGCTGCGCCTCCCCGAGGCCTCGGCAATTCCCTTTCCCGACGATTATGTCGTGCCCGCCTCGATACGCCCCCCTCAGGCGCTTGCGCCCGTGCGCCGGCTTCACACCCTCGTCGTCACGCCGCAGGACAGGGTGCTGATCGACGGCAGGGCGGTGGGATTGGCAAGCCTGCGCAGCCGCCTCGACTCGATCTCCGAGCGGCAAGGCGAGTGGGTCGACTTCCGCCCCGAGCCGAACGCCCGCTACGAGATGGTCCTCGAAGTCCTCGCCGTCACCCGGCGCGCCCGTCTCGAGCGGCTTCGGCTCGACAGCCGTCCGTTTCGGAATGCGATCGAAAAGGGGAGCGCCGTACCGTGGCTTTCCCTTTAGGCCGCGCCCATGACACGGGCCGCCTGGAGCGTATCGGTATATTGCTGGAAGCGGACGGCCTTGCCGTCCGCCACGCGCCAGACATGGGCGAGCTGCGCGTCCAGGGCGCGCCCCGTCGCCTTGCAGGCGCCGCGGTAGCGGCCGAGCACGACGACCGTGTCGCCGGCGTCGAGAAATTCTTCCGGAAGCGCGGCGAAGCCGTCCCATTCGGCCCCCAGGCGGCCGAACACGCCGCTGAGGATCGCGGCGGGCCCGCGATAGGGATTGCCGTCGGCATAAGGGAAATTCTCGGCCTCGTTCCAGACCATGTCCTCACTCATCCGGCCGACGACCCCGGGAATGTCGCCGGCGGCGAAGGCATCGTAAATGGCCCGGATCGTCGCGACGTTCTGCTCCGACATCTTTTCCCCTCCTGTTCGTCACATTGATCCCTGGTCCCGGCGCACGACCCTCAGAGGCTGAAGCCGGGCGTCGCGCAGCTGCGTCAGGATCATCTCACCGTCGGCGCCCACGCGAAACTCGCCATAAGCGGCGCCGGCATAGGACTGAGCCTGCCCTTCCTCGAAAAAATAGGCGTTGGTCGCGAAATTCGGCTGTCCTCCCCGCATTCGATAGCGAAGGACGACCTCGTTCCCGGCCGGCGGCCGCGCGTCGGCGAAGCGCCGGAAATGGCCCACCCGCTGCGCGTCGAGCGCGACGACGATATGGCCGTCCGCCAGATGGCTTCGCCGCGGCCAGGGAAAGGCCTGGTCGGCGGCCTCGAAGTTGAGGCGCATATAATCGCCCTGCATCAGCGAGCGCGGGTCGACCGGGGTCAGCTTGAGCAGCACGATGCGTCCGTCGGTCAGCAACCGCTCGCGCTGGTAAATGCCGAAATTGACGAAGGCGAGCAGGACCAGCCCGGCCAGGAGGACGACCGCCTTACGCATCGCCCGCCTCCGCCTCGGCGGTGGACGGGACGAACCGCCGCATCGCGACATGCGCGGCCAGCAGGAGCAGGCCGCTGAGCGCCAGTATCCCGGATTTCTCGAGCAGGCTGGCGTGCAGGCTGTAATAGAAATGGGCAACGAAGCCGAGCAGGCTCAATATTCCGAGGGCGGCCAGGATCCGGCTCCCCGCGGCGAAGCCCAGCAGCAGGATCAGCAGGGCCGAGGCCAGCCCGGGCGCCGTCAGCGAAATGAGGGCGAGGAGGATCGCGACCCCGGCGGCCAGGCCGGAGATCCGGCTGCCCCGGCCTTCGCGCAGGCTGAGGACCAAGGCGGCCCAGACGAGCACCGCCGCCGTCAACCCGCGCCCGAGCAGCGGGCCGTAAAGGCCGAACCAGCTCGGAGTTTCCGGATTCAGGCCGAACAAGGCCCCGGCGCCGAACAGCCTGAACGTCTCGACGAGCAGCAGCGCCAGCACGAGACCATAGCCGACCGGACGCCAGATCTCCCCGTCCGCCGCCCACCGCTTCGGCTCCAGCCAGACGAAGGCGAGGGCCGCCGACAGCAGCGGCGCGGCGAGCCCGTGCAGCTCGAGCTGGTTGACCGCGAGCGCCAGCGCGACCGCCGCACCGCTCGTCGCCAGAACCCGGTGGAGGAAATTGGGAATGGCAAGCGCAAGCACGGCCTCGGCCGCGGCGACCGCGAAATAGAGCGGCGCATCGGCGGGCTCCAGATATTGGCCCAGGCCGACGACGATCAGCATCTGTCCGACCAGGCTGACGACCAGGCCGAACTGTTCGGCGAAGTCGTTGCCGGCGAAGCTTCGGAACAGGAAGAAGGCGGCGGCGCAGCAGGCCGCGCCGGCCAAAGCCGCCGTGCCGGCATCGTCCACGATGAAGGAGAAGGCCGCTGCGACGAACGCGATCAGGAACAGGGCGCCGATCCAGCCGGCGATGCCGAGCATCGCCCGGACGAACCAGGGCGAGGCGGCCCGCTTCCGCTCCGGCATCTCGCCTTCGACAAGCCCGCCGGCGCTCAGCCGGTCCCATAGCGAAGCCGCCGTCACGCGCTCTGCTCGCGGCCGACGGATTTGAGCCAGATCGCCCCGCCCGCCGACATTCCGATCACGACCAGGCCGATGAACAAGAGGCCGGCCGAGCCGTCGCCCAGCATCGTCTGAGCCAGGAAGGCCACGATGGCGACGATCAGGCTCAGCGCTCCGCCCGCCAGCATGAACAGATCGGGACGCTTGCGGCGGTACCAGACGTAGAAAGCCGCCAGCCAGGCGCCATAGGCCAGCACCGCCAGCGCCGTGACGGCGCCGCCGGCCCCGTCCATGATCGCCCACACGACCAGGGCCGTCGCAAAGCCCGCGCTTGCGATCGCGATCAGCCTCGGCGGCCAGCTGTCGCGAAGCCACCCGAGACCCGCGCGATGCGCCGCTTCCCACGCGACCAGGGCCAGGCTGTTGAGGCCGAACAGGGCCCACAACAGGCCGTCGAGCTTCCAGCTTAGCTGGAAGTAGAGGAAGACGGCGAGGTTGAGGAGGGCGAGCCAGACGAGCCACAAGGGGCTGAAACGGCCGATCAGCACCCAGGGCAGGATCAGGACGGCCCACCAGGCGAAGAGCTGGAAGGTATCGGCGCCCGTCTGGTAAATCTGTCCGGTCAGGGCCAGCAGGGCGCCGACGAGCAGGCTGAGCAGGAGCAGCATCGCCTTGCCCGCAATTCCGTCCAGGTCGAGCCGCAAGGACAGCGCAAGCCCGGCGAGGATCGCCGCCTCGACCAGTCCGAACTTGGCGAAGCGGCCGAGATCGTCCCAGTTGAAGGCGAAGAAGAAGATCACCGAGGCGGCGAGGGAGATCGTGCCCAGCCACAAGGTCAGCTGTCCGAGGAAGGCGCGCCAGTCCCCGGGCGACGGCGTGATCCCGGCGGACCGCAGCACTTCGCGCTCCCGGCCCGGGGCGACTCGTCCGGAGTCGAACCAGTCCAGGACTTCGCTTCGAAATCGGCTCACCCTGTTCCCCCCGGCGCAGGCCCTCGCGGCGACGATATCAGCTTCACCGCCGGCCGGCCACCGCCGCGGGCGGCGATCACCGCGCCTCCTCGAGGGCGAACGAGCCGGGCGCCTCGGGCTCGGTGGCGGCGTAGCGGGCGAGGGTGACTCCGGTGGTCGAGGTCTCGACCGCCTCGAGCCGGAAGCCGAGCAGATGGGCGCCTTCGCCGAACAGGCGCTTGCCCTCGCCGAGCACGATCGGGAAGGTCCACAGCCATATCTCGTCGATCAGCTCGGCGGCGAGCAGGGCCTGGATCAGCCGGCTGCTGCCCTGGACGGAGAGATCGGGGCCCTCCCCCGCCTTGAGCGCCCGCACCGCCTCGCCGACGTCGCCCTCGAGCGCGACGCTGTTTTCCCACTCGAGAGTGTGGGGCGACGACGTGACGACATATTTGGTGGCGGCGTTGAACTTGGGACCGATGGTCGGCTCGTCCGACTTCGGCCAGTGGGCGGCGAAAATATCGTAGGTCTTGCGGCCGAGGAGGAGGTCGTAGGGGCGTTTCATCGACTCGCCCATCCGCTCCCCCATCATCGAATCCCAATAATTGAACGACCAGCCGCCGTGGGAAAACCCGCCTTCCCTATCCTCGTCCGGCCCGCCCGGCGCCTGCATGACGCCGTCGAGGGTGACAAAGGTCTGGACGATCACCTTGCGCATGGCACCTCCTCCCCTGGCGACGACGGCCGGGTCGGTCCGTAGCCGGAACGAGGCTTTACTTCCAGACCGGCGGCCGCTAGGGGGCCGCTCCCGCGCAATCATGCGCCGCCCGGAAAGAGGAGGCCGAAATGAGACAGGAAGATCGCGACGACCTCCCTTGCTTTCGAGGTCATAGCCAAGCGTCGTAAGGGCTACCCGTCCGAGACGAGGGTGAAGCGCGGCCTGCGCTTCGTCCGCGGAGGCGAGAAGGAGCTGGTCGAGAAGCTCGACCGCAACGATCCCTGCCCCTGCGGTTCGGACCGGAGCTTTCAGGCGCTGCTGCCTGCGCACGGGCCGGTTTCGACGGGGCGTTGCGCCAGGATTATTGGCGCGATTGAGCCTCGCCCGTCCGCGTAGCCGCGCGAGCCCGCCTTTCCCATCGAGCACAAGCCGCCGGCGCGACCGGCGGGAGACCTGTCATGTACGTTCGTTTCATCACGCCCTGGTGGCGGCTGCCGCGCGGAATCGACTCCGGCCTGTTCGGCCCGGCTTACGCCTGCGCGCGCGATCCGGACGTTCCGGAGGGGCTTCGGGAGGCGCTGTGGGCCGAGATAGACTGGTTCGAGGACCATCTGCCGGCGCCCGGCCGGCTCAAGGTCAAGTCGCGCGGACGCTGGCTCGACGACGGCATCTGCTGGTTCGTCGACGACGCCCGCGAGATGATCGGCCGCGCCTTCACGCTGGCCGCGCTGGTCGGCGAGTGCGGGGTGCCGGCGCGCAAGGTGGCGACCCGGCGTCCGGGAACGATCCTCTATCGCGATCCCTGGCAGATCGTCGCCAAGCCGGAAGCGGCGACTCCGACGCTCTGGTGCTGAGGCGGACGTGGGTGGGAGGGGGACACGAAGCCCGTGTCCCCCTCCCCTTTCAGTCAGGCTCGGGGAGCCTTAGCGGCAGCGGACGCTTCCGCGCTGGATCTCGCGGCCGAGCGCGGCGCCGGCGCCGGCGCCGATCAAAGTGCCGAGCAGGCTGGAACGGCCGTTGTCGATCGAATTGCCGATCAGGGCGCCGACCGCTCCGCCGATGATGAGGCCGGTGGTGCCGTCGCTCCGGCGGCAATAATAGCGTCCGTCCGAGCCGCGATAGATGCGGTCGTTGCGGCTCAGCCGGGTCTCGCCATAATAGCGGCCGTCGCGATAATAACGGTCGGCATAATAAGCGCTCACGCCGGGCTCGTAGCGATTGTAGTCGTAGCGATTGTAGGTGCGCCAGTCGCGAACCTGGGCGCGGGCGATCTCGCGCTGGCATTCGCGCCGCTCGCGGCGATATTCGCGGCGGCTGTCGGCATTGCGAAGCTCGCGGCGGCACTCGCGCTGCTCCTGGCGGGTTTCATAACCGCGCTGGGCGGAAGCGGGCGCGGAAAAGGCGACCGGTACGGCGCAGGCCGCCGTGGCGGCGGCGAGAACGAATTTACGCATCTTACTCTCCTGTGGAACGGGCCCCAAAGCGGCGAGGCTCGGAACCTTCAAACGGCCGGGGGGCGATGCGGTTTCATGAACGCCTTGTTGTCCGGGGTTCAGCTTCGGAACAGAGATGGACCTTGGCGACGCCTCAGGGACGGCCGGTGCCGCCGGTTTCGCGCTGGAGGCGCATGATCGCCCAGACTCCCCAGAAGGCCGCCGGCAGGGCGACCGGGAGCAGAAGGAAAGGTCCGGGCCCGCCGAGGATCGAGAGCAGCATGAGGGCCGGAAAGGCGGAGACGGCGGCGAGCGCCCGGCCGAGCCGCTTCTGCTCGGCCGGGCCGAGCGCCGCGTCCCAGCGCTGCTTGCGGCCGTGCTGCTCCCACTCCCAGCCGCTGCGCGCCCGGCCCTCTTCGTCCCAGCTCTTGACCACCAGGCGCAGGAGGAGCCGGCCGAAGCGGTCGATCGGGCCGGGCGGGCGCGCGATCGCCGACGGCCCCCGCGGCCTCGCCGCCGGGGGCGTGGACCCGGTCACCGAGGAAGCGGGGGCGCCGGTGAGGGTGTCGATCACCACCAGCCGCCCGTCTTTCTCCTCGACCCGGTACCGGCCCTTGGGCGCGTCCATCTTTCATGCCTCCCGGGACGGGAGCGTAACGGAAGAGCGCCGGAAGCGAAAGCCGGGCGAGCCTCAGGCGCGGCGGATTCGACTCTCCAGGGGCGATGCGGCAGGCTGGAGGCGCGCGCGACTCGAACAGGGGAGACGCAATCATGAACAGGGCGCTTTTGCTGACCGCGGCCGTGCTGGCTTTCGGCGCGGCCGGCTGCAATTCGGGCGGCGACGCCCCACCGGCGAACGTTTCCGCCAATGCGAGCTCGGAGGCGCTCGAAAATGCCGCCGCGGCCGGCAACGAGGCGGAGATCGCCGCCGCGGCCGCGCCGGACAATGCCGCCGCCGGCAACGGCGCCGGAGCGGCCTCGCCCTGCGGCTTCGCGCCCGGCGACGTGAAGGACTGGAAGGCCGTGCAGGGCAAGGACGGGACCCGGACCGCCGGAATGATCATCGTCACCGGCAAGGCCCGGGTCGCCGACCCCAAATATATGGCGAAGCTGGACAAGACCGGAGTCGAGGGCGGAACGCTCAGCCTGGCGCTGACCCGGGCCGATCAGGAATTCCCCGATGAGGCCCCCGGCGACGGCTGGTACGACCTTCGCTACGGCCCCGGCGAAAGCGGCGTCGCCAAGGTGGCTTTGTGGTGCGACCGGGAAACCCGGCTGGCCGAGCTCGACGTCGAAGGGGCGAAATAGGGGCGGGACGCGGGCGCGCGCGGTCCCGGCCGCGGCCGCCTTATCTTCGCCGGAATGCAAGGAGAGGGTGCGGGCGGTCCTCGAGCGGAGCGTGAGATGAGCCTGGCCCTTCTGCTTGTCCTCCAGGCCGCCCCGCAGGAGCCCCCGGGGCAGCCGCTGCCGATCGACTTCGACCTCGCGAAGGTGAAGCCCGCCGACCCGTGCCGGACCGGCGGCGGCGGCGGCTCCGATATCGTCGTGTGCGGGCGCCGGCCGGGATCCTACGATTACGAGAAATGGGAGCGCCTGTTCAGGACCGGGCCGCTCGTCGCCGAGAAGGGCATCGGCCCCGGCACCGTCGTGCGGGCCTATGTGGAAAGCGTGGCGATGCCGGGCGGCCAGGTCAGCAACCGGGCGATGGTGGGGGTCAGGGTGAAATTCTAGGGCTTGCGGGGGCGTCGACAGGCCGCCGGTAACGGAGCGCCCGACCCGCGTCCTCAAGCTTGACCTGTCCGGAACCGGACGAAGGTCAGGAAAGTCAGCCGGTATCGCGCGCGCGCGCGCGGTCTCAGCCATCGCCCGGCTCCGGCCCCGCTTCGTCCTCCTCCGGCGCTTCCGGCGGCAGGTCGCGCAGATTTTCGAGATAGTTGTCGAACAGGTCGGCGGTTTCCGCGACCGTGTCGATGAGCTCGCCCTCACCGTCGGCCCAGACCGTCGCGGGCGGCGGGCGGCCGAAATGCACCGGATCGAGTCGGGAAAGGAGGAAGATCAGTGCCTTTTCCGACGGTCGCCGCCGCCGGTAGACGATCTCGCCGTCGCGCCACACCGTCTCGGTCATCCCGTCGAGCGCATATTCGTAGAGCTTGGCCGCGGCCGGCCGGGCCGCCATGCGAAGCGCCGCGTCCCAGGCGGCGCAGAAAGCGGCGGCGTCAGCACGGCGCGCGAGCCGGTGCGCGGAAGCCTCGCTCATGCCCGCGGCCGCGGCGGCGGTGCGGACGATGCCGGTCTCGGCCAGCACCTCGATGAAACGCCGCTGCTTCGCCGCGCTCCAGCCGTCGCGCCGGGGCTGGACCGGGACGGGCTCGAAGGGGATTGCGGGGAGGGCGGACGGCGGCCGGCCGCCGCGATCGTCCGGGAGATCGCCGGTCGGCGAGGGTGAGGCCTGGTCGGTCATGCTCGACTCCAACTTCAAGAACGGAGCGGGAACAGATATAATGCCCGGCGGCCTGTAGGACAGAAGAAAAAGCACCGGAACGGGGGTTTCCCGCAAAGGCCCGGCCGGTTCGGGGAAATCGGAAGTCGCCGCGCGCTTTGGTGTGACCGCGGTCACGGCGTGCCCGCCCGGGGGATGCGAAGAGGCGAGCCCGGGCGTGCGATCCTTCAGGGTCACCGGACCTGCCGGCGCCGGAAGAAGGAGAATGGCGATGCGAGCGATCCGACCGGTAATGACCGCCCTGGCGCTTTGCCTGACAGGCTGCGGAGCGCAAATGGAGAGCAACGGCGCGGGCGAGGAGATGGCGGTCGCCGCCAATGCCGGAGCGGGCGAACCGGCAGCCGCCGCAAATCCGGCCGCCGAAACGCCGGCCGGCCCCTGCCCCTTCGCGACCCGCGGCTGGGAGGCAATGATCTCGGCCGCGACTCAACCCGGCGGCAAGCCGGCGGTGGCGCTCAACGGCGAGGTGCGCCCCGACAAGGACGGCCGAATGCCGATGATGTCCTCGATCGGCGACAGGCGGCCGCCGGTCCTCGTGCTCGAGCTGCTGAGCGACTCCGAAGTCGAGCCGCAGGCCGACCGAGGCTGGATGACGACGGGCGCCGTCTTCGAGGAGTACGACCCGCAATACACCCACGCCGCCGTCACCTGCGCCGGCGCGGAGATCGCGCGGGTGCCGATCAAGGCGGAGGAATAGGCGCGCGCGGGAGGCGGATGGTGAGGGCGATCGAGGGGGGCGAACGGTAGGCGGCAACGCTGAAGGCGGCGGCGGGAGACGGACGGAGCGCCCCGGCGTTCCGACATCGCGAGGTCTATCCGGCGCAACTCTGACCAAGACGGTGAGCGTCGGCGACGATGACGGCCAGGCACTCCTCCGAGCCGCTGTCCTCCCGGGCCCGCTCCGCGACGGCGATTTTCGAGCTTCAGGGTCAAAGCCGGCGGGTCCCGGGCCGGGAGCCGAAGCAGCCGCCGGACGGCCGCGAGGCGGAGCTTGTCGAGCCGCTCGAACCTTCGCTCCAGCGCGTCGCACGCCAGCGCCCGCCGCTCCGCCGAAAGGAGCGCCTCCTCCGCTTCGAAAGCCGCGACCCGAGCTTCCGCTCGCCTCAAGGCGGCGACCGCCCGCTCCCAGCTTCGGCGCGATGAGTCCCGAACCGGCGCCGAGGGGGACGACACCGGCAAGGCCGCCGCACGGCCGTCCCCGGCAAAAACGCAAACGCCGACACCCGCGCCTAGCACCGCCCGGCGCGTCAGGTTATGCCTCCCGGCAGCCATGCCTGAGGGTCTCCTTCTGCGCGGTCAAGAATATTGACCGCGCAGAAGTTCGTCAAGGGGGATTGTTCTGACCGCTAACACGCTCACCCCCGCTCAATGTCGGATGGCGCGGGCGGCGCTGCAATGGTCCCTCGACGAGACGGCCAAGGCGGCGGGCGTCAGTTACAGGACGATTTTCCGGCTCGAGAACGAGCAGCGGGACATTCAGGCGGAGAAAGTAGCGGCGATCCGGCGGGCGTTCGAGGCAACGGGGGTGCGGTTCCTGGATGACGGGAGCGACGCCGGCGGGGTGGTTCCGTCGTCACTCAAGGTTCTGCCGCCGCGCTAGGGCCTTACCTTGGACGGTCAATGCAAGTGACCGTCCAAGGCAGACACGGGGGTTGATCTGGAACGTCCCGCGCTTCGGCCCGATCAGTCGCGGATGGCGCGGGCGGCGCTGGAATGGTCGCTCGAGGACGCCGCCGCGGCGGCCGGGGTGAGCCGGCGGACGGTGCTTCGGTTCGAGCGCTACCACCGGGACGTGAAGCCGGAGCTGATCCAGGCATTGCGCCGTGCTTATGAAGACACTGGCGCCAGGTTCATCGACAGCGGCGCCGACGAGGGCGGCGTCGTTCCCCCGCCACTTCGAGTTCCATCGCCTAGGTGAATTCGGTCCCGATTAGGGACCGTCCTGTAAATAGCTCTCAGCTCGGGTTTCCGCTGCCAAAGCTGGGACGTAGCCGGCAGGTAGCTGGGAGCAGTGCTTCAGTCGATTAGGTATCACGTGTCAGCAGCATCAGCTGGTCCGCCCAGCAACTATTCGCCATTTCGTCGGCGAGTGGAGATCAACGGCGGCCGGAAATTCGGATTCTTGGGATTGCACCGTTGCGCCCAGATTTTCCAGGCATCGGCCAGTCTTAGCCGCGCAAGGCCGAGAAGCAGGGCACTGATGAAGGCGGCGCCTGCGAGTAGGAGTTCTGCAACCTCGGTCATGACCTGCTCCCGAACGAAACGGATTCCTCCGAAAAAGAACCGCATCCCCGGGAGCGAATTCGGGCTGCTGTTGCCGGGTCTGGCTCCGGCTGACGACCACGCTGAGCAGGAAATTAAGTGTAATCAAGAGTTATTTTGCATTCATCCCCATCTATCCACGGGCCGCAGAAATTACACCGGTCTTTTCAGTCGCTTAGGAACCAGCTCGTATAGGGTGGTGCCGTAATGATGATACCGGGCTGGGCCGGTCATCGAGGCACTCCTCCTGGGTTATGCCGCCTCCCGAACTAGCGCACCCGCTTCCGCCAGCCGGCGATGGAGGCCCGAGGCGGAGAGCTCCAGGCCGTTGGGCCAGGCGAGCGCGCCGCCTTCGATGAAGGCGCGGCGGAAGTAAGCGGCGTCGGCGAGGGGGCGGGTCAGCTCCGTGTTCCGGGCGATCAGCGCGGCGGCCGACCAGAGGCCGTGCGAGCCGTCGCTGAAGCGGAGGGCCAGCTCGGCGGTGCCGGCCGGCTCGAGGCTGGTGAGCTTAATCATCGGCATCGGCTCCAGGGATCATCTCCATCGGCAGCAGCATCTCGCCGCGCACCCAGTTTGCCATGAGCGCCTCCCGATGGTCCAGTGCCCACTGACGCACGATCCGCGCGGCCTTTCGCGGCAGGGCGCCGTGGAGGACCTCGCCGTCGGCGATCTGCACGAAGGCCTCGAAGCCCTGGTAAGCGGCGTGAAAGTGCGGCGGCGGATGCTCGTCGTGATACATGCGGATGACGATGCCGAAGAAGAGGGAGACGACGGGCACAGGGCATCGGTAGCGGGCCTCGGACGGCACCCAAAATCCGCATTTGAGCGAGGGCACGAAGGAGCACCCCTTCCGTCCGTCGAAGCTAATGCACGTATATTGTCCCGGATTTCCAAGCCGTGTGCCGAGCGTTCACCAATGAATGGATACAGCTCAGCGATCCCCCGGCGCCAAGCACTTAGCCGGCACGTAGCCGGCCCCCAATTGCCGATGGGATGAGCTACTTTGAATAATGGAGCCGACTGACGGCGCCCGTGCAGCTATCTATTCGCATCGCAAGACCTCCGCCGCCGGCGCTTACCAACACCCAGCCTGGGCCCTCTCGCCGACGAGGTTTTGGAAGCGACTGAAAGGCGAGCCACTGCCCCGGATCGTTGCGATCGCGCTCCACGCGCAAGAGGTAGCGCTTTCTCGACGGATGAGGTCTGGCGGCGATCACGGCCTCGGCGACCCTGCGCGCCGCCGCCTCGTCCGGCGCTACCGGGAAGATCAGGCTGCATCGGGCCGGTCGAGGCGTCGGTTCGGCCATCGATGCCGCCAGCAGCAGTGAGAGCAGCAAGGCGTACCTCCGTTTCCTCGGTACCTGGCACGTGCCTGGCAGGTAGCTGGCACCTGATTACCCCAGTTTGCCATGAGCGCCTCCCGATGGTCCAGCGCCCACTGACGCACGAGCCGCGCGGCCTTACGCGGCAGCTCGCCGTGGAGGACCTCGCCGTCGGCGATCTGCACGAAGGCTTCGAAGCCTGGGTAGGCGGCGTGGAAGTGCGCCGGCGGATGCTCGTCGTGATACATGCGGATGACGATGCCGAAGAAGAGCGAGACGACGAGCACGTAGGGTTCGTAAGGGCCGATGAGCGACACCCAAAATTCGGATGCGCGTCGAGGGACGCAGGAGCGCTGGATCGCTCAGGTTACCAACGCACAAAATGTATACTGTCCCGGATTTCCCTGCGGCGGAAGAGAGCGTTTGCCAGCCTCACCGTTGACACAGATCTGGCCAATTGAATACATTGTTATCCTATTCCCCGAGATTCACGTCAAAAGTACACTGCTACTAATTACCCCGGCGTTTCGGGCAAAGGCGCAGGACCTGGAACCGACTCTTTAGCTGAATTACCGAAAAAATACGAGTCAATCTCCTTCAGGATTTCTTGAAAACTTTCCGGATACTCATCACGACTTCCTAAAATCTTTTCAGCGTCTAGATTGCCGAGGTCGTCAACCCGTATCTGATC
>JBEVDE010000039.1:0-5506 GCA_040514175.1 Allosphingosinicella sp.
TCATGATGGCGGTGCTCCTCCAGGTGCTCGACACCACCATCGCCAATGTCGCTTTGCCGCACATGATGGCGTCGATGTCGGCGACCCAGGAGACGATCAACTGGGTGCTGACCAGCTATATCGTCGCCTCCGCCATCGCCATCCCGATCACCGGCTGGCTCGCCGACCGGGTCGGCCGGAAGCGGCTGTTCGTCTGGTCGGTGATCGCCTTCACCTTCGCCTCCGTGCTCTGCGCGATGGCGCAGGGCCTGACCGAAATGGTCATCTTCCGCGCCTTCCAGGGGGTCGCCGGAGCATTCCTGGTGCCGATCGCCCAGGCGGTGCTGTTCGACATCAATCCGCCCCACAAGCACGCCCGGGCCATGGCCATGTTCGGCATGGGGGTGATGATCGGGCCGATCATCGGGCCCGTGCTCGGCGGCTGGCTGACCGAGAATTATTCCTGGCGCTGGGTTTTCCTCGTCAACCTGCCGGTCGGGGTGCTGTGCACCTTCCTCCTCATCCGGACCATGCCGAAGGGGGAGATCAGGAGGCGCGGCTTCGACCTGTTCGGATTCGCCCTTCTCGCCGTGGCGCTGGGCGCCTTCCAGCTGATGCTCGACCGGGGGCACCAGCTCGACTGGTTCGAAAGCTGGGAAATCTGGATCGAGGCCGCTCTGGCCGCCGCCTGCGCCTGGATGTTCGTCGTCCACCTCGCCACGGCGAGGCAGCCTCTGTTCGACCCGAAGATGTTCGTCGACCGCAATTTCAGCTTCGCCTTGCTGTTCATGGTGGTGACCGGAGTGCTTCTCCTCGCCGGCCTCGCCCTGCTTCCGCCCCTGCTCCAGCAATTGTTCGGCTATTCGGTGCTCGAGTCGGGGTGGCTGACGGCGCCCCGCGGCATCGGCACGCTCGTCTCGATGCTCATCGCCGGCCGGCTCACCGGCAGGGTCGACGCGCGCATCCTCATCTTCTTCGGGATCGGCTGCCTTGCCTTGTCCCTCTATCAGATGTCGGGCTTCACGCTGGTCATGGGCTCGCGCGAGATCATCGTCAGCGGCGTCATCCAGGGCTTCGGCCTCGGCTTCATCTTCGTTCCGCTGCAGGCGCTCGCCTTCGCCTCGCTTGCGCCGAGCTACCGCACCACCGGCGCAAGCCTGCTCAACCTCGCCCGCAACATCGGCGGCTCGGTCGGCATTTCGGTGGTCACCAGCCTGCTCGCCCGCAACCTCCAGGTGAGCCATTCCGACCTCGCGTCGCGAGTCACCTCCGCCACGGTCCCGCTTCTCGATCCCAGCCTCATCCAGCGTTTCGGCCAGCTCAGCGACGGCGCCCTCGCCATGCTCAACCTCGAAATCAACCGCCAGGCCCTGATGATCGCCTATCTCGACGATTTCCACGCGATGATGCTTCTCACCCTGGCGGCGCTGCCGCTCGTCTGGCTGTTGAGGAAGCCGAAGCCGGGCGCCGCTTCGGGCCCGCCGGTGATGGCGGACTGAGAGCTCCAACGGCGCCGTCCGGCCGCCAAGCCTAGCGCATCCCATTGAAATTTTGGAGGTTGCGGCACCGGAACGACGGGGATAGGGCCGTTCCTTCGGCCGCTCCGGCCGCCTCCTTCCGCAGGTCGCTGGATGGCTGACGGTACCCGCTTCGATATTCACGTCACGGCCGAGCGCTTCGAGCTGCTCGTCAATTCCGTCACCGATTACGCCATCTACATGCTCGACGCCGACGGCTTCGTCGCCAGCTGGAATCCGGGCGCGCGCCGGTTCAAGGGCTATGAGGCCGAGGAGATCATCGGCCGCCATTTCTCGACCTTCTTCACCGAGGAGGATCGCGAAGCCGGAATTCCCGCTCGAGCACTCGAGGCCGCGGCGAAGGAAGGGCGGTTCGAGGCGGAAGGCTGGCGGGTAAGAAAGGACGGCACCCGCTTCTGGGTCAATGCCGTGCTCGACCCGATCCGCGGCGACAAGGGCGAGCTGATCGGCTTCGCCAAGATCACCCGCGACGATACCGAGAAGCGCGAGGCCTCCCTGGCTCTGCAGGAAAGCGAGCGCCGCTTCCGGACCCTGGTCCAGGGGGTCAAGGATTATGCTTTGTACATGCTCGATCCCGAGGGCCGGGTGTCGAACTGGAACACCGGCGCCGAAGCGATCAAGGGCTACAAGGCCGGCGAGATCGTCGGCCAGCATTTCTCGCGCTTCTACACCGAGGAGGACCGGGCGAGGGGCGAGCCGCAGCGCGCCCTCGAGACCGCTTTGGCGGAGGGTAAATATGAGAAGGAGGCCTGGCGCCTCCGAAAGGACGGCACCCGTTTCTATGCCAGCGTCGTCATCGATCCCGTCCACGACGAGGACGGCAGGCTCATCGGCTTCGCCAAGATCACGCGCGACATCACCGAGCGCCGCAGGGCCCAGGAGGCGCTCGAGGAAGCCCGGGCGGCGCTGTTCCAGTCTCAGAAGCTGCAGGCGCTGGGCGAGCTGACCGGCGGCGTCGCCCACGATTTCAACAATCTGATGACCGTGATCCGCGGCGCCGCCGAGCTCCTGACCCGGCCCGGGCTGACCGAGGCTAAGCGCAATCGCTATCTCCAGGCGATCCTCGATACGGCCGATCGCGCGGCGACCCTGACCAGCCACCTGCTCGCCTTCGGCCGCCGGCAGGCCCTGAAGCCGGAAGTGACCGATCTCAACCTGCGCCTCGATGCTTTCGCCGAGATGCTCGAGCGCACGCTCGGGGGCCAGTTCGAGGTCCGGCTCAACCTGGCCTCGTCGCTTCCGCCGGTCGAGGTCGACCTCGCCCAGCTCGAGACCGCTCTCCTCAACGCCGCCTTCAATGCGCGCGACGCGATGCCGGAGGGCGGCCGCCTGACCCTCGCCACCCGCCACCTGCCGGGCGAGGGCGGCGGCGAAGTGATGGTCGAGATCGCCGACACCGGCGACGGGATGAGCGCCGAAGTGCTCGACCGCGCCTTCGAGCCCTTCTTCACGACCAAGCCGGTCGGCGAGGGGACCGGCCTCGGCCTCTCGCAGATCCACGGCTTCGCGGCCCAGGCCGGCGGCCGGGCCGAGATAAAGTCGGCGCCCGGCGAGGGCACGGCGGTGCGGATCGTGCTTCCGGCGACCGGCAAGGCCTTCGGCCTCCGGGCGGCCGTCGCCCGCGTCGAGAAGCCGCCCCGGGGGCTGAGCGTGCTTCTCGTCGAGGATAATGAACATGTCCGCGAGTTCGCGCATCATCTGCTCGACGAGCTCGGCTACAAGGTCGTCAGCGCCGGCTCGGGCGAGGAGGCGCTGGAACGGCTGGAAAAGGAAAGGGTCGATCTGCTCTTCAGCGACGTGGTCATGCCGGGGCTGAGCGGGATCGAGCTGGCCCGGCTGGCCCGGCAGCGGCATCCGGGCCTGCCGGTCCTCCTCGCCAGCGGCTATAGCGAGGAGATCGTCGGCGCGGCGGGCGCGGATTTCGAGATCGTTCGCAAGCCCTACGATCTCGGCGGCATCGACGCCGCTTTGGGCTCGGCGCTGGAGCGGGCCAGGACCGGACCCTAGCGCGGCGCCAGGTTCCTCGGCCTGACGAAGGGATTGGCGCTCTCGCCCCGTAGCCGGCGGACGCGCGGCAGGGGCAAAGGCGGCAGCTCGGCGGGGAGGAGCCGGCCGTCGCGATCCTTGTCGAGCTGCCCGAAACGCTCCGCCGCGGCCCCGGCGAATTCGGCGCGAGACACGCCGCGGTTCAGGTCGGCGTCGGCCGCCATCACCGGGTGGGGGATGTTGAGGAAGGAGAAGCGGCCGGCGCCGTCCACCCCTCTTTGGTAGACGACGACCCGCCGCCGGCGGCCGCCGCCCCAGTCGCCGACGCCCGACGCGCGCATCTGAAGCCCGACCTGGACCTCCGGCGCGATCTCATTCTCGTAGCGGGTGATCTCGACCATCTCGAGCTCGCCGTCGCCGTCGCCGTCGAGCCGCGCGAAGAAGCGCGCCGCATCGTCGCTCAGCTCCGCCGCGGTCAGGGCGCGGTCGCCGTCGCGATCGGCGGCGGCGAACCAGGCTCCCACATTGTCCGCGGCCAGGGAGGCGGAGCGGAAGGGCTCGCCCATCGGGCTCAGGAAAGGCCCCTCATGTGCGGGCGGCGGCGGTGAAGGCTTCGCCGTCAGAGCGGCGGGGGCGATCAGGACAAAAAGCGGGAGGAACAGGCGCATCGCCTTGTGATGGGCCAGGAACGGCCCGGGGACAAGCTCAGCGAGTCACCCGCCAGATCGTGTTGCCGACGTCGTCGGCGACGAGCAGAGCGCCCTTGCCGTCGACCGCGACCCCTACCGGCCGGCCCCGGGCCTTGCCGTCGGAATCGAGGAAGCCGGTGAGCACGTCGACCGCGGGCCCCGACGGCCGCCCGCCCGCGAAGGGAATGAAGATCACCTTGTAGCCGCTCGCCGGCTTACGGTTCCAGGAGCCGTGCTGGCCGACGAAGGCGCCGCCGGCGTAACGCGCGCCGAGCGGTCCGCCGGGATAGAAAACGAGGCCCAGCGAGGCGGTGTGCGGCCCGAGCGCGTAATCGGGGACGAGGGCGCGGGCGACGAGATCGGGCCGCGGCGGCTTTACCCGGACGTCGACGTGGCGGCCGTAATAGGAATAGGGCCAGCCGTAGAAGCCGCCGCGCCGCACCGAGGTCATGTAATCGGGGACGAGGTCGCTGCCGAGCTCGTCGCGCTCGTTGACCGCGGTCCACAGCAGGCCGGTGACCGGCTCCCAGTCCATGCCGTTCGGATTCCTCAGGCCGGTGGCGAACAGCCGCTTGGCGCCGGTCGCCCGGTCGATCTCCCAGATCGCCGCCCGCCCTTCCTCTTCGGCCATGCCGTGCTCGGCGACGTTGCTGTTGGAGCCGACCGTCGCATAGAGATGGGCGCCGTCGCGGCTGGCGATCAGGCTCTTGGTCCAATGGTGGTTGCGTTCGCCGGCGGGCAGGTCGGTCAGGCGCGTGCCGGGGACGGAGATCGCCGTCTCGCCCTCGCGATAGGGAAAGCGCATTACCGCATCGGTGTCGGCGACATAGAAATCGCCGCCGACCAGGGCCATTCCGAACGGCGAGTTGAGGCCGGAGAGGAAGACGGTGCGGGTCTCGGCGACGCCGTCGCCGTCGCCGTCTCGAAGCAGGGTGATGCGATTGGCGCTGGGCGTGCCCGCGCCAGCGCGCTTCATCATCAGCTTCATCACCCAGCCCTTGATGCCCTTGCCGTCCTCGGGCTTGGGAGGGGCGTTGGTTTCGGCCACCAGCACGTCGCCGTTCGGCAGCGTGTAGACCCAGCGCGGATGGTCGAGGCCGCGCGCCAGCGCCGTCACGGCCAGGCCGCTGGCGGGCGTCGGTCCGGCGGTGTCGGTCCAGCCAACGGCGGGCGCGATGTTGACGGTCGGGATCATCCGCTTGTCCGGGGCGGCCAGCTGCGGCGACGGGCCGGTGGTGGCTTCGGCGGGCAACTTGGCGGTCTCGGTGCAGCCGGCGATGAGCGCAGCGAAGGCGGCGGCGGCCAGCGCGGTGA
>JBEVDE010000076.1:0-5566 GCA_040514175.1 Allosphingosinicella sp.
AGGCCCGCGCGGAAAATCCGCCACACTGTTGCACAATCGATACAGCACGGCCTCCAAAATCCTCCCCGGCCTTTGCCGGGGAGGGGGACCGCGCGAAGCGCGGTGGAGGGGTTCTGCGGAGTCGTTAAGACCCCCTCCACCAGGCTTCGCCTGGTCCCCTCCCCGGCAAATGCCGGGGAGGAATTAATAAGGAAAGATCGCGTAGCCCCGTTCGCGGACCGCGGCGACATGCTCCGAATATTCGGAATGGCATTTGTCGCCGGGCCGGATCAGCCCGACCTCGGCTTCCGCCCGGCGGCTCATCGGAAGCAGGGCGATGGGGGTCGACGCCGGCGTGAGCTGGGCGCCGCTGCCGGCGGCGAGCGTGGTCAGGACGCCGTTAAGCGCTCCGGCCCGCGACGGCCGGCCGAGGATCGCGATGCGATATTGGCCCTCGACATTGGTCACCAGATAGATGTGGCCGGAAAGATGGGGGAAGGAGACGAAGCCGTGCTGCTCGAAGTCGCGGTCGAGCCTCGAGCTTTCGCTGAACGATAGGCAATGAGTGGCTTCATGCCATTCGATCAGGGTCCGGTAGGCGAAGATGGACTCAGATTCGCTGAACGAGCGGCGCAACGTCAGATATTCGCCCTCCAGCCAATGCACCGCCGCCCGCGAATAGGCGCCCATCTCGTCGGGGGCGAGACCGGTGTCGGCCGGCGCCCGCTCGGGCGTCTTGACCGCCCGGAGCGCGACTCCGAGCGCGCCTTCCAGCCGGACCACGGTCGCGAGCGTGAACGGCCGCTGGCCCGAAAGCGCCTTTTCGAGGGTCGACAGGCTGACCTTGGCCTCGTCGGCGAGCCACTGGCGCGACAGCCGGCGGCGCGCCAGCTCTTCGCGGATCCGCATGGCGGTCGCGCTGCTCTCCTCGTCGCTCTGGCTGCCCAGCACCCGCTTTCTCCCTCAGGCCCTTCTGCGCACATTTTCGCACATTTCGTCAACTCCCTGCCCGTTTCGGCGGCCGGGTGCGCAGGATGCGGCAGACCTTTGTCCGACAATACCGTGGCGGCGGATCGGCAGCCTGCTATCGAGGGATGGCAGAAGGGGGTGCGAAGACTCTCCCTCGCATGGAAGGGGACTATAGATGGTCAGGGCCGCTCTCTCCGTAGACGAAAGCCGGGCACGGCCTTTCGGCTTCGTGAAGCCCCCCAAGCTCGGGGACCGGGTCGGCGTGTCGCGCCGCGGCATCCCGGTCTGGGCGACCATCACCGGCCTCAGCATGCAGAGCGGCCCCGACGGCCGCGGCACCCTCCTCGTCATGGCGCGCAGCGCCTGACGAGGGCCCACAGACAAAGTCGCGACGCGCCGGTACAGCCCACCCGATTTCGCCGCCCTTGAAGGACATTGCCCTTCCCAAATGGCTATCCGCCGCTTGTCGCGTTCTGTCGAGGCAAGAGGCGCCGGCGGACGGTTCGCCTGCACCGCTGCCTCGGTTGCAATCGCGGTGCGCACCTGTCAGCATGCCGGCATCGATTGGAGGGGGCGACATGAGATATTTCATTGTCGGCGCGTTCGGCGCGCTATGCCTGGCGGCGACCGCTCAGGCACAGACGAACCATGTGCCGGCGCTCACCAGCTTCTACAGCGATTGCCTCAGTGCCGGCGGCTCCCCGGCCACTGTCGGCGATTATCCGAACGTGGTGGTCATGTTCATCTACAACGGCAAGACCAGCGCGACCGCAGGCGCCCCCCTGCGTTTTTCCATCACCGTTGCGCCTTCCACCGACAAGTCGGCTGCGGCAATCTTCGAGCGCGAGCCCATCCCTAATGGCGAATCAGCGGAATTAATCGTCCGCCAGGGTCGCACTCACTTCGTTTCCGCGACCCGGCTCAAGATGATTCGGACCGATGGCAAAATGGACATGTGCATCAGGCAGTTCTGAAGACGGAGTGCACGCAGTCTCCGGTCCCGCCTGCTTTCGCGATCTCAGCCGAAACGGCCGCCCGGCGAGCCTGAACCCAGGCGCCGGAATTTAGGAAACGCGCCTGCCGGCTTTGTCCGGAGCACCACGGAGCCGAGCTTTGCCCGACGGGTTGCGCTCAAGGATGCCAGTCCTCTCTAAGCCCCTCAGCCCGCCGCAAAATATGGTGGATAAGTCATTTACCGTCTTGGCGCGGGAATCGATTTGATACACTATGGCTAGTGGCGCTGCCATGGGGGCGACGCAAGACATTGTAGGCGGCCGCGGCTCACCCTATATCGGGCGGAGGCGGAAATCGCTTGCCCTGTGGATATCGGGGGCAAGTCGAAATGAGCCGCCCGCGCCCCCCTGAAAGCGCTTAAGGTGGAGTCAAATCCACTGGAACGTAAATAGTACAAGGGGTAGGATGATGGACCTTTCCGGCAGCAGCGACACGGGAGCGAGCGACGTGGCCACCACCCTTGCCGAATCGCCCAAGGCGAAATCGGGCGCCGGTGGCTCTGGGCCGAAAATCTATCCGGTCGAGGTCGACCACAGCCGCGATTCGCTGCTGACCGATTTCGGCAAGGAGACGTTGAACGACCGCTATCTCTTGCCCGGCGAAACCTATCAGGATCTGTTCGTCCGCGTCGCCTCGGCTTATGCCGACGATGCCGAGCACGCCCAGCGCGTCTATGATTATATCTCGAAGCTCTGGTTCATGCCGGCGACCCCCGTCCTGTCCAACGGCGGCACCGGCCGCGGCCTTCCGATCAGCTGCTATCTGAACTCGGTGCCCGACAGCCTCGAGGGCATCGTCGACACCTGGAACGAGAATGTCTGGCTGGCCGCGCGCGGCGGCGGCATCGGGACTTACTGGGGCAATGTCCGCGGCATCGGCGAGGCGGTCGGCCTCAACGGCAAGACCAGCGGCATCATCCCGTTCGTCCGGGTGATGGATTCGCTGACCCTGGCGATCTCGCAGGGCTCGCTTCGCCGCGGTTCGGCCGCCTGCTATCTCGACATTTCGCATCCCGAGATCGAGGAGTTCCTCGAGATCCGCAAGCCCTCGGGCGACTTCAACCGCAAGGCTCTCAACCTCCATCACGGGGTCCTCGTCACCGACGATTTCATGGAGGCCGTCCGCGATGGCGCCGAATGGACGCTGAAGAGCCCGAAGGACGGCTCGGAGCGCGCCACCGTCGACGCCCGCTCGCTCTTTCAGAAGCTGGTCGAGACCCGCCTCGCCACCGGCGAGCCCTACATCATCTTCATCGACAAGGTGAACCGGTCGATGCCGAGGCATCACCGCGAGCTTGGCCTCAAGGTCTCGACCTCGAACCTGTGCTCCGAGATCACTCTGCCCACGGGGCGCGACCATCTCGGCAAGGACCGCACCGCCGTCTGCTGCCTCTCCAGCCTCAACCTCGAGACCTGGGACCAGTGGAACGGCGACAAGCGGTTCATCGAGGACATCATGCGCTTCCTCGACAACGTCCTCACCGACTATATCGACCGCGCCCCCGAGGAGATGGCCCGGGCCAAATATTCGGCGATGCGCGAGCGCTCGGTCGGCCTGGGCGTGATGGGCTTCCACTCCTTCCTCCAGGCCCGCAACATCCCCTTCGAGGGGGCGATGGCGAAGAGCTGGAATTTGAAGATCTTCAAGCACATCTCCGCCCAGGTGAACGAGGCGTCGATGATGCTCGCCAAGGATCGCGGGCCCTGTCCCGACGCCGCCGACATGGGAGTGATGGAGCGCTTCAGCTGCAAGATGGCGATCGCGCCGACCGCGAGCATCTCGATCATCACCGGCGGCACCTCGGCCTGCATCGAGCCGATCCCGGCCAATATCTACACCCACAAGACGCTGTCGGGCAGCTTCTCGATCAAGAATCCCTATCTTGAGAAGCTGCTGATCGCGAAGTCGAAGAATTCGGACGGCGTGTGGTCGACGATCCTCGAGCGCGGCGGCTCGGTCCAGCATCTCGACTTCCTCACGCCCGAGGAAAAGGACGTGTTCAAGACCAGCTTCGAGATCGACCAGCGCTGGCTGATCGAGCTCGCCGCCGACCGCACGCCCTATATCGACCAGGCGACGTCGCTCAATCTGTTCATCCCCGCCGACGTCGACAAATGGGATCTGCTGATGCTCCACTATCGCGCCTGGGAGCTGGGCATCAAAAGCCTCTATTACCTGCGCTCCAAGTCGGTGCAGCGGGCCGGCTTCGCCGGCGGGGTCGAGGCCGACAACACGATCGACCCCAAGCAGATCGAGCTCGCCGCGACGACGGATTATGACGAGTGCCTGGCGTGCCAGTGACATCGACCGTCGCCCCAGCGCAGGCTGGGGCCCCATGGGGCGAAAGGCATCGGCGCTTTTCACCCCCTGGGGTCCCCGCCTTCGCGGGGACGACGCCTATCTCTCCCGAAGCAGGGAGAGAAAGCCGCGCCTGGCGCCCTTCGGCGCGGCGCCTGGCGGGGGAAGGCGAGGCGGCTATGGCGCGAGCGGTTCCGCATCCGCGCGCGCTGCGTGAAGCCCTCCCTTTCCCCGCTTTTTACCGGAAGGATGATATTTGATGCCGGAGACGATCACCCTCGGCCACGTCCTCATGCTGCTCGGCGCCCTGGCCGCGCTCTACGCGCTCTGGCAGGCCTCGATCTTCCTCAAATATCGAAGCTTCGGCCGGGGCACGCCGCAATATGCGCGCCGCCGCGACGGCCGCCGCTACGCCGTCTGGGGGGCGCTCGCCGCCGCCGCTTTGTTCGCGGCCGGCTGCCTGTCGCCGCTCTGCGACGTCGCGCTGGCCTGAACGATGATCGCGATTCCCGTCTGGACCCAGATGCTGCTCGGCGCCCTGCTCGGCTTCGGCGGCGCCGGCATGGCGCTGAGGGCCAGGCCCGGCCCGAGGCAGAAGCCTTTCCTCATCGGCGGCGCCATTCTCGCTCTGCTCGGCGCCTATCTCCTCCTCTCCAATTTCCTTTAAAGGAGCGCATTGCCATGCCTCTTCTCGAAGCCCGCAAGCAGTATAAGCCGTTCGAATATCCCTGGGCGTTCGAATTCTGGAAGCGCCAGCAGCAGATCCACTGGATGCCGGAGGAAGTGCCGCTCGGCGAGGATTGCCGCGACTGGGCGCAGAAGCTGACCGATCACGAGCGCAGCCTGCTCACCCAGATCTTCCGCTTCTTCACCCAGGCCGACGTCGAGGTGCAGGATTGCTACCACGACAAATATGGCCGCGTGTTCAAGCCGACCGAGGTCAAGATGATGCTGACCGCTTTCTCCAACATGGAGACGGTCCACATCGCTGCTTATTCGCACCTGCTCGACACGATCGGCATGCCCGAGAGCGAGTACAGCATGTTCCTTCAGTATAAGGAGATGAAGGACAAGCACGATTATCTCGCCACCTTCGGAGTCGACACCGACGAGGACATCGCCAAGACGCTCGCCATGTTCGGCGGCTTCACCGAGGGGCTGCAGCTCTTCGCAAGCTTCGCGATGCTGATGAACTTCCCCAGGTTCAACAAGATGAAGGGCATGGGCCAGATCGTCAGCTGGAGCGTGCGCGACGAGAGCCTCCATTGCGAGGGCATCACCCGCCTCTTCCACGCCTTCGTCAAGG
>JBEVDE010000122.1:0-3824 GCA_040514175.1 Allosphingosinicella sp.
TCGCCGAAATCGGCGCGGGCGAGGCCGGTCTTGCGGAGAGAGGCATGGACCATCGCGACATCGCCGGCCCTCAGGCCAAGCGTGGCGAGATCCTCTTGCAACCTCTCCTGGTTCACGCCGGGTTTTCCCCGGCCGTCTTTCTAGCTCAGATGCTTCGAGAGATGCTTGTTCATCTCGAACATCGAGCAACGGTCGGTGCCGAAGATCTTCTTGAGCTTGTCGTCGGCGAGGATCTCGCGCTTGTTCTCCGGATTCTGAAGCTTGTTGGACCGGATATAGTCCCACATCTTGCTGACCACCTGGCTGCGCGGCAGCGGGTCGGAACCCGTGATCGCCGCCAGATCCGCCGACGGCGTTACCGGCCGCGACAACCCGCCCCTCGCTCCACCGCTTGTAGTGCCCTTAGCCATAGTTTCCCTCCTGTGAGTGCTCGGCTGATAAGCCTCAAACGCGCGGCGAGCGCAAGAGATTCCAAGAGGGGAATTCGTCGGATCGCCTCTGAGAGCCGTTCCAGCGCGTTTTTGCTGTGGATATCGCTCGATTCGGGCCTTTGCGGAGGCCGGCGCCGCTTCGAGCCGCGGCCGTCCGCTGCGATTCGCCGGCCTCCGCTGTCAAGTCGGCCGCCCGAACGGAACCACCTTGTTGCCCGCATCGTGGCCGATATCCGCCCGGCCGAGATAGGGAATACCGGAGCGGCCGCACCAGTAACGGAACACCTCTTCCTCGCTCGCTCCGAAATCCGGGTCGTTGTCCGGAACCTCGGTGCAGCGCCCCAGCCTGATCCCGGCGACCCGGCGGACCCCGGCGTTGCCGGTGATGTGGAAGAGCGACCGGTCGGTCCGGTACATATGCTCGGAAACGTCCTCGAGCATCAGCACATGGCCGGCGAGGTCGGGCTCGAGCCCGGTCCCGAGCAGTTGCGAGAAGACGGTGATGTTGAACGCCGCCGCGGGCGCCCCGCCGAGGCTCGGCTCCAGCGCCTCCGGATCGCCGGCCGCCAGCCAGGCGAGAGCGCGAAGGATCGCCGCCTCGCCGCCCTCGCGCCTTATATCCCCCACCATCGGGCCGTGGGCGACGCGCTCGAAGCCGGCGCGATAGAGGCCGGCGAGCATATAGCCGGCGTCGCTATAGCCGAGATAGGCCTTGCTCCGCGCCGCCGGAGCGAGACGGGCCAGCACCTCCTCCGCGATCCGGCAGGAGCCATAGCCGCCCCGCGCGAACCACAAGGCGTCGAAGGCGCCGTCGTTCGCCACGTCGAGGAAGGCGGCGGCGCGCGTCTCCTCGTCGCCGGCGAAATGGTGGTGGCTGAGGAAGCATTGGGGGTGGAAGACCAGCTCAACGCCGGGAAAGCCGCGGGCCGCGATCGCCGCCACCCGCTCCGCCGCTTCGGGCGGGATCGGCGTGCTGGGCGCCACGATTCCGATCCGCATTGCCTCCCTTCCGCGTTTGAAATGCCTCGCCGACCGCAATAGGGCGGCGCGATGGCAGAGACCAAATCCTATTTCTTCTGCGGAATCGGCGGCAGCGGCATGCTTCCTCTCGCCGCGATCCTGCGCGGCCAGGGCGCCGAAGTGTCCGGCTCCGACCGGGCGCTCGACCAGGGCCGGACCGCCGCCAAGTTCGACTATCTGCGCGGCCTCGGAATCGCGCTTCATCCTCAGGACGGCAGCGGCCTTCGAGCAGGCCAGATCCTCGTCGCCTCGGCCGCGGTCGAGGAGAGCGTTCCCGACGTGCGGGCGGCCCGAGGCCTCGGCCTGGAGCGGATCACCCGGGCGGAGCTTCTTTCCCGGCTGTTCAACGCCGCCGAAACCGGCATCGCCGTCGGCGGCACCAGCGGCAAGTCGACGGTGACGGGCATGATAGCCTGGATCCTTCACCGTTGCGGCCTCGAGCCGACGGTGATGAACGGCGCGGTGATGAAGAATTTCGCGACCCCCGACGCTCAATTCGCCAGCGCCCTCGTCGGCGGCGACCGGGTCTTCGTCAGCGAGGTGGACGAAAGCGACGGCTCGATCGCCCTCTACCGGCCGAAGATCGCTGTGCTCAACAATGTCAGCCTCGACCACAAGTCGATGGAGGAATTGCGCATCCTGTTCGGCGACTTCCTGGGCCGGGCGGAGACGGCGGTGGTCAATCTGGACGATCCGGAGACCCGGGCGCTGGCCGAGGCGCTGCCGCCGGAGCGCCGCCTGACCTTCTCGTTCGGCGACCCTTCCGCCGATCTGTGCGGCCGGGACATAGACGATGGCGGCGAGCATAGCCGCTTCCGGGTCACCGACGCCCGCACCGGGGAAGAGTGCGTCGCGACCGTGTTCCTGTGGGGTGCCCACAACGCGCGCAACGCCCTCGCCGCGCTCGCCGCCGCCCGTGCCGCGGGCATAGCGCTCGCCGCGGCGGTCGAGGCGCTGATGAGCTTCAAGGGCCTGCGCCGGCGCTTCGAGGAGGTCGGCGAGCGCGGCGGAATCCTGGTGATCGACGATTTCGGCCACAACCCCGACAAGATCGCCGCGACCCTCCACGCGGCCCGCTCCTACCTTCGAGGCCGACTCCTCCTCTTTTTTCAGCCGCACGGCTACGGACCCCTTCGGACGATGCGCGACGAGCTCAGCGCCGCCTTCGCCGGCGGCATGGCCGGCGAGGACATCCTCGTCCTTTGCGATCCCGTTTATTACGGCGGCACCGTCGAGCGGATTGTGACCAGCGCCGACATCGTCGCGGACGTGCGCGCCGCGGGCCGGCTCGCCGAGCATGTCCCCGACCGCGCCGAGGCCGGCCGCCGCCTCGCCGCCCTCGCCCGCCCCGGCGACCGGATCCTCGTCATGGGCGCCCGCGACGACAGCTTGAGCCAGTTCGCGGCGGAGGTTCTGGCGGCGCTGTAGCAGCTCGGTTCCCCGGCGTTCCCTAGCGCATCGCCTCCACCACGAAGGCGATGAAGCTCGCCGTCAGGCCGACCAGGAAAAGGCGATAGGCCCAGCCGAGCATCCGGTACTTTTTGTGCGCGAGCACGGTGCCGTTCTGGTAAATGTCGCGCGCCATCGTCCGGTAGATGCTGTCGTCGCTGCCGAGCCGGGCCATCAGCCGATCGATATATTCCTCCTCGCCGAGCTGGGTGAAGGAACCGAAGAACATCAGGTTGAGCGGCGCCTTCTTGCGCGAATGGACCGCCGGCAGGATCGCCACCACCGCGCACACCGCGGACAGGAAGGCCGCGCCGCCCAGGATCAGAAGCGGCAGCGGCGCGCTTCCGCCGCGGCCGACCGTGAGGGTGAAGATGACGAAAGTCGCGCCCATCAGGATGCTCGCTTTCTGGTCGGCCATGGCGGACAGCTGCATCTGCGCCAGGACCGCGGTGCGGGTCAGATGGACGGCGTTGGGCGGATAGGCCGGCGGCTCGACTTGCTCTTCCTCTGCCATGGCCGCTCCTCCCGCTCGCGAGAGCGCCGAGCATGGCATGGCCCCCGCGGCGTGCCAAGCACGCCCCATTGACGCCCTAATCGCTTGGCAGAGCTTCGCGCCGGACATAAGGGGCTGGGATGACCGACAGAGAAGAGACGTTCGCCAAGGTCGCGCAGCTGATCGAGCCGTTCAACAAGAAGGACGTCGAGCTCTCCGACTCGACCACCTTCGCCGGCGACCTCGAATGGGACAGCCTCATCGTCATGGACTTCGTCGCCTCGGTCGAGGACGAGTTCGACATATTGATCACGATGAACATGCAGGCCGAGATCGAGACGGTCGGCCAGCTCGTCGACTCGGTCGAAGAGCTCCGGAACGACGGATGAGGGGGGCGAAGTCGGAAATCCTCCCCGCGGGCGAAGCTCGGG
>JBEVDE010000124.1:0-2703 GCA_040514175.1 Allosphingosinicella sp.
GCTTGACCTCCGGGCGATCTACAACCGGCCCCTCCAGGGAAGCGCACCGGGCGATTTCTGGTTCACCCTCGGCGACGATCCCTCGATCGAGGCGCTGACCGCCGAGTGGCAGCGGATGGTGACGGTCGACTTCGAATCCCACGCCGGCATCATCAACGTCCGCGCCCAGGCCTTCACCCCCGAGGACGCGACCGCGATCGCCCAGGCGATCCTCGACGAGAGCAGCGCCCTGGTGAACCGCCTCTCCGACCAGGCGCGCGAGGACGCGGTGCGCTTCGCCCGCGACGAGCTCGCCGCGATCGAGGAAAACCTCAAGGTCCAGCGGACGAAGCTCGCCGACTTCCGCCGCGAGAACCGCCTCGTCGACCCGACCGCCGACGTCGCCGGCCAGATGGGGCTCCTCTCGGCGCTCCAGGGCGAGCTCGCCAAGGCGATGGTCGAGCGCGACCAGCTGCTCTCCTTCGTCGGCGAGGATGACCAGCGCGTCGTCCAGGCCGAGCGCCGGATCGCCGCGGTCGAGAAGCGCATCGACGCCGAGCGCGGCACCCTCGGAGCGTCCGGCACCCCCGGCGCCGCAGGGACCGAGACGGCGCTCGCCGACGTCGTCGGCACCTACGAGGAGCTCAAGGTCGACCTCGAGTTCGCCAGCGCCGCCTACACCCAGGGCATGGCCGCCCTCGCTGGCGCCCGGGCCGAGGCCCGGCGCCAGTCGCGCTACCTCGCTGCGCACGTGCTGCCGACCGCCGCCGACCAGGCGCTCTATCCGCGGCGGGCGATGCTTGCCGGCCTCGTCCTCCTGTTCCTCACCCTCGGCTGGGGGATCGTGATGCTCATCTACTATAATGTCCGCGACAGCCGGTAGGCCGATGGCCAGGCCCGCGGCCGGCTTCCCGGCGGAGAGCCGATGATCGAGTTCCGCCACGTCTCCAAGGCCTACGCGACGCGGAACCAGCCGAAGGTCGTGCTTCGCGACTTCAGCCTGGCGCTGCCCAAGGGGACGAAGATCGGGGTGCTCGGGCGCAATGGCGCCGGAAAGACCACCTTGCTCGGGATGATCGCCGGGACGGTGAAGCCCGATTCCGGCTCGATCGAGCGGCGGGCCTCGATCTCCTGGCCGCTCGGCTTCGCGGGGAGCTTCCACGCCGACCTCACCGGCGCCCAGAACATCCGCTTCGTCGCCCGCATCTACGGGATCGACACCGACTCGCTCATCGCCTACGTCGCCGACTTCGCCGAGCTCGGCGATTTCATGGATATGCCGATCCGCGCCTACTCCTCGGGAATGAAGGCGCGGCTCGCCTTCGGCATGTCGATGGGCATCGCCTTCGACTGGTACCTCGTCGACGAGATCACCGCGGTCGGCGACACCAACTTCAAGGCCAAGAGCCTTGCGGTGTTCAAGAACCGGCTGAAGAACTCGGGCATGCTGATGACCTCGCACTCCCCGAGCGTGATCCGCGCCTACTGCGACAGCGGGCTGGTCCTCGAGCGCGGCGACGCCACCTTCTTTGAGGACGTCGAGGAGGCGATCGCCCACCACGAACGCAACATGGCGAGCGTCTAAGTCTCTTGGGGTGACGGCTTCTCCGTCTGACGAGGCGCAGCAGTCATCGAGGAGAGGGAACGGCCGACCTGCAGCGGTTCCGGACCGGCAGGCTGCGTCAGCGGCTGCGGCCGGCGGACCTTGCGGGCGCCCCCGGGGAGGCCACGGCCGCCTCGAGCCAGGCGCGCTTCTTCGGCCAGATCACCCGCTCGGCATCGAAGGCCCCGACGATCTTCGCCCGCGCCCGCGCCCGCATCCGCCGGAGCGCGTCGCCCCCGGCGAGCGCCGCCTCGATCCGCGCGGCGAGGGCGGCGGGGTCGTGCGGCGGCACGAGCAGCCCGGTGACCCCGTCCTCGACGAACTCGCGCACCGGCGCGGTGTCGCTGGCGACGATGAGGCAGCCGCAGGCCATGGCGTCGAGCAGCGACCAGGACAGTACGAAGGGCACGGTCAGGTAGACGTGGGCGTCGGAGGCGCGCATCACCGCCACCATGTCGGGCCGGCTCATCAGCCCGGTGAAGTGGATCCGCGACAGGTCGAGCCCGGAACCCGGCCCGGAACCGGGGGCAAGCTCGGCCAGCATCCGCCCCTTCCAGCTCTCGCCCTCGGGGAGCTTCGCGCCATAGGCGACGCGGTCCTCGCCGCCGATCAGCGCGTGGAGCTTCGGCCGGCGCTGCTGGAGCAGCGCCAGCGCCCGCATCGTCTCGGGAAAGCCGCGGTGGGGCTCCATGCCGCGGGTGATCGAGGTCACCACCTCGGCGTCGGCCGGCACCCCCCAGCGCGCGAGGATCGCCCGGTCGGCGGCGCCCCCCTCCCCCGGCGAATGGACCGTGGTGTCGACGCCGTCGTGGATCACCGTCAGCCGGTCGCGCAGCCACTCGGGGAACTGCGCCGCCTGGAAGCGGGTCGGGCACAGCGCGCGGGTCGCGGTCGAGAAGTCGGCCCAGATCGCGGCGTTGCGGATGCGGTTGCGGGCGCGGGCGTCGAGCGGGTCGACGGCCTCGGTGTCGTAGGGGGTGCGGTCGGGATAGGGCCAGTTGTAGTACCACTCGAAGTAGGGCACCGCACAGGTCGCCGGCCAGACGTCCTTGAGGAAGGTGCCGACCCCCCAGCCGGCATGGGCCATGACGATGTCGGGGCGGAAGCCCGCGCGGGCGGGC
>JBEVDE010000208.1:0-13536 GCA_040514175.1 Allosphingosinicella sp.
CGGCCGAGCGCGTCGGTCATCGACAGCGGCTTGTTGGCCGACTTCGAGCCCATGGTCGTGACGTAGACGGCCGAGGTGATTATCGGCGCCGGGACGCTTCCGTCCGGGTTGAGGACGCCCGGCTTTGGGTTACGCTTCGCCTCGACGACGTTCAAATTGCCGTCATATTTGAGCTCGGTCCTTATCCCCTCGGCGTCGGTGACCGATTGCGCGGCCGGCATGACGACGCAGCGGTTGTTCTCCCTCGGATCGAGCTCGACCCTCGCCTTGGGGTCGCAGAAATCGAACGTCGCGCCTGTGCCCTCGGCGGCGATGGTGACCGGTCCGGGGGTCTGCTGATAGACGACCGCCGGATTCTCGGTCTCATAGTCCGGCATGATCGGGGCGCAGGGCGGCGGCGAGCAGATCCCGCCCGGCTGGGGCGAGCGGGGCGCCTGCGGCCAATCATATTGGGCCGAGCCCTCCTCGCCGAGGGCGTTGACGTAGGAGCCCCCGGCCAGGGTCGATTCTTTGTAGCTCAGAGCGGGCGAGAGCTCATATCGATAATCATAGAATTGGCCGCCGGGATAATCCTGGCGCTCGACGACCTCCTGCGGAACGCCGATCTCGTCGAAGCGGATGCGGGTGCGGTTGGTCAGCCAGGGCGTCGAGTAGCCGGGCTTGACGAAGGCGATCGAGTTCAAGGCCCCCGGGGTGTCGGAATAAGGGGTCTCGTAGCGAAATTGCGACGCGGCGCCGTCCGGCCCGGCCGCCGCGGCGATCCGGTTGTCGCCGGTGTAGGAATAGGTCGCCGCCGGGGCGCCGTTAGGGCAGGTCCCGTCCGCCGGCGCGGCCATCGTCGCGAGGTTGAGCAGGCAGGCCTTGGTGACGAGCGCTCCGGCGCCCTCGAGCAGCAGCGCGTAGCCGCGTGAGCTGATCACCTTCGCCAGCCTCTGCCCGCCGGCATAAGCGACGTAGCTGAAGCTGAACTTCGTCCCGTCCGTCTCGACGATCTCGGAGACGTAGGCGCAGCGGCGCGCGGTGGAGCATTCGCCGGTTCCGATCGGCCGGAACACGGCCACCGTCCCGTCGGCGGCGGTGTAGGTGTAGACGGCCGCTCCGGCCCGGTCGCCGCTGTAGGCCAAAGGCGCCGGGGTTCCGGGCGAGGCCTGCTGGTAGCCGGACTGGGTGGACCAGGATTGATAGGTTTGCGAGCGGCCGCCGAAATGGACGTTGATCTGGAAATCCGGGCCGGTGGCCAGTTGCGGATCGAACATGCTGAACCGGCGCTCGGAGACCATGATGTCCCAATTGTGGGAGAGGTTGCCGAACGGGTTGGAATGGCCCGGGACGGTCGCGGTCAGGGTCCTCGAGAAGCTCAGCCCGGCATTGCCCTCGCCGCCGATAGCGAGGTCGCCTTCCTCGTAGACGAAGCGCCCGGTGCGAAGGTCGACCCCGCCAGGCGCGGTCACGAACTTCTCCGCCGGCGTGTTGACGAGCTTGTCGACGGCCGCCGCGGGCGAGGCCAGCGCGGCGACGGCGGCCAGAGCGGCGCGGACAAGGAACCGGCGCATCAATTGCTCCCCGCCGCGGCGATTGTGACAAGGTCGAGGCCGCTGTTCTGGTGGACGATTCCGCTGGCGCTGAACACCAGAATGCCCGAGCTCGAGCCGGCGGTGAAGGCCGGGCTGGTGAAGGCGGTGAAGGCGGTCGTGGGCGGATCGAACGTGCCGAGCGCGGCGCCGTTGAACGACAGGCTCACCGGCATGCCCCAATAGCCCGGGCGGGCGCTGAGCCGGAAGCTCACCTTGTAGCTGGCGCCCGGCGTGAGGCCGGTGACCGGAAGGCTTATCGTCGCCGGCGCCTCGCCGCCCTGGAGGAAGGCGAGCTGGTCGCCCTCGGGCGCGGCGGCGAAGCCCCAGACGCTGTTGTTGCCCGCCACGCCCGAACCGCCGGTGAAGACCGCCGGGCCCGAGCCCGGGCGATATTGATAGCCCGCGCCGACCTCCGGCGCCTCGAACCCGCCCCCCGCCACCGTCGGCACGCCGCTGACGGTGACCCTGGTCCGGTTGTCCGCCGAATCGTAGGCGTAATCGGCCCTGGCGCCGGCATTGACGCTGCCGCCATGCTCGACCCGGACCAGCCGCCCGAGGCTGTCGTAGCTGTAGGTTACCGTCTCGGCGGCGTCGGCTGCGCCGGCCAGCGCGAGCGCGGAGCAGGCCCAGATACTATGTCCGCGTCGCCGCATCAGCCCCCCGAAGCCCGGCGACTCGGGAAATCCGCGAAGCCGCCGGAACATCAGAAGAACATGAAAAAGTCCTGCATCGCAAATCCAAATGGGTCCGAAATGGAATGACGCTTGCGGATTTGGGATTTGAGGATCTGGGCGCCGCGGCCGCCGGGCGCAAGAAAAAGGCCCCGCCGTCGCCGGCGGGGCCCGGGCCTTTCGGCTCTCTCCTGAGCTGGAATCAGTTGGCGGCGGGGCCGCCGATGGCGATGCGGGTGGCGGCGGCGGCGCGCTGCTGGACCGACTGGAGGTAGGAGGTCGACTGGAGGAAGGGGACCGGGTTGACCGCCTTGCCGTCGATGCGGACTTCGTAATGGAGATGGCTTCCGGTCGAGCGGCCGGTCGAGCCCATCAGGGCGATCACGTCGCCGCGCTTCACCTTCTGGCCGGCGACGACCATCGACTTGGAAAGGTGGCCGTAGCGGGTCTGGATGCCGTGGCCGTGGTCGAGCTCGACGAGATTGCCGTAGCCGCCATTATTATATTCGGAGCGCTGAACGACGCCGTCGGCGGTGGCGTAGATCGGGGTCCCGATCGGGCCGGCGAGATCGATCCCGGCGTGCATCGCGGCGCGGCCGCGGAACGGATCGGAGCGAACGCCGTAGCCCGAGGTGAAGTTGGTGCCCCGGACCGGCTCGGTGGAGGGGATGGCGACAGTGCCCTGCTCGAGCTGATCGAGCTTGGTCCAGCTGTTGAACAGGGCCTTGAAATTGGGGTCGGCGGCGCGGACCGTCTCGACCGCCTCATAAGGGCCGCCGGTGCCGGTCTGGAGGCGGCTCGGGTCGAGGCCGAGGCGGCGGATCTCGCTCGCGGTGAGCTGGTAGCGGCGCTGGGCGGCTTCCTTGATGATGGCGACGTCGGCCTGCATCGCGGCGAGCTCGCGCTCCATCCGGGCGACGTCGGCGCTCGACGGCTTGGCGGCGGCGGTGGCGAGCGAGGCGGCGGCGAAGACCGACCAGAAGAGCAGGACGAGGGCGGCGAGCGCGGCGGCGGCCTGGATCCCGGAACCGACCCGGACCCGGCGCAGGGCCTTGCCGTCATGGAGGAAAATATCGCGCGGCTTGAACAGGGTGCGGAACATTCCGGAGAACCCCGCATTGTTGGTCTTCGTCAGCACAATCTCTTCCCCGATGGCCGCCCCGAACCGGGCGCGGCCACGCGCTAGGGCGCGACCGAAAGCTTCAAATCCAAGGCGATTTCCGCCCCCTCGATACGTCAGGGAAGTGCCCCCTCCGCGACGTGTGGCTGGAGACTGTTAAACATCTCCTGCCACGGCAAGGGCGGCGTAGTAATCCCGGGACAGACCGGCTTCGTCGCGCGCCGAATCGTTGAATGGAGGCTTCAGGGCGCCGCGGAAGTGGGTGGCGACCAATTGTTTCCAGGCCGAAACAGGCTCGATTCTGTGCGATTCACAGCCCCATTTGAACCATCGCGAGCCGGCCGCGACGTGACGGATCTCGTCGCGGTAGATCCGCCCCAGGATCGCCGCCGACCGCGTGTCGCCGGCCGCTTCGAACCGGGCCACCGCCGCCGGAGTGACGTCGAGTCCGCGCGCCTCGAGCACCATCGGCACGACCGCGAGCCGAGCGAGCGGATCGAGCGCCGTCGCCGCCGCCGCTTCCCACAGGCCGTCATGGGCGGGCAGAGCGCCATAAGCCGAACCGAGCGTCCTCAGGCGCCGGTCGAGCAAGGCGAAATGCATCGCCTCGTCGGCGCCGACGGCGAACCAGTCGTCGATGAAGGCGCGCGGAAAACCGGCGCCGAAGCGGCCGGCGAGGTCGAAGGCGAGGTCGATCGCCGAGAATTCGATATGGGCGAGCGCGTGGAGCATCGCGATCCGGCCCCGCTCGGAACCGCCGCGCCCGCGCTTGGGCATGAGCGACGGCGGCAACAGCTGCGGCCGGCCGGGCCGGGCCGGAATGTCGGGCATAAGACGGTCGAACGCATGCGCCAGCTCGCCCCGGCGCCAGGCCCGGGCCGCCGAGCGCGCGGCCCGAACCTTGTCGCGCGGATCGGCGGCGAGGAGCACGGCACGGCAGGCGTCGGCGGCGGAGACAGGTCGATCCATGGCGTCCCGCTTAGAGCAATACAGCTTCCCGGCGAAGGCCGGGGTCCAGGCCTACCCGCCGTGCCGCTGGATCCCGGCCTTCGCCGGGAAACGACCTGACGGGAGGAGATTGATCCCGGCGCCCATCCCATTCATTATCCGGAAGCCGGATATGGGGGCCGGCGGCAAAGGGGGCATCCATGACCGAACTCGACGTGGCAATCATCGGCGGCGGCTGCGCCGGCACCTATTCGGCCTGGCGGCTCCAGCAGGAGCTCGGCGCCGACGCCAGCATCGGCCTGTTCGAATATAGCGACCGGATCGGCGGCCGGCTCTACTCGGTCACCGTGCCCGGCGTGCCCAGCCTGAAGGCCGAGCTCGGCGGAATGCGCTACATCCAGGAATCGCACAAGATGGTCGCCGACCTCGTCGAGCATCTCAAGCTCGCCACCCGCGATTTCCACATGGGCGCGCCCGAGCCCGTCGGCGCCAATTGCAACCTCTTCTATCTTCGCGGCCGCCATTTGCGCCTTCACGAGCTCGCCGATCCGGACAAGGTCCCCTACAACCTCTCCTGGTCGGAACGCGGCCTCGGGCCGACCAACCTCCAGATCCAGGCGATGGACAATATCTATCCCGGAATGGCCAATCTCAGCCTGTGCGACCTGATGAAGTTGAAGGTGTTCGGCCGGCCGCTGTGGAAATACGGCTTCTGGAATCTGATGTTCCGGGTCCTCTCCAACGAGGGCTATCAGTTCATGAAGGACAGCGGCGGCTATGACGCCAACGTCGCCAACGCCAATGCCGTCACCCAGCTTCCCGCCACCGAATATGGCGACGATACCGAATTCCTCACTTTGTGCGAGGGCTATCAGCATCTGCCGCTGACCCTGGCCGAGAAGTTCAACGCCGAGAAGAGCGGCAAGCTCGAGGCGGGGGGGCGGATCTTCATGAACCATTGCCTGACGGAGATCGCCGCCGGCGAGGGCGAATATCGCTACACGCTCCACTTCCGCCCGACCGTGACGACCGACGCCAGCACCAGGGTCGTGGACGAGGCCGAGCCGATCGTCGTTCGCGCGAAGAAGATCGTCCTCGGCCTGCCGCGCCGCGCCCTCGAGCTGGTCAAATGCGACCTGCTCGACGACGACGCCCAATATATGGACGACCGCAAGTCGGTCCTCATCCAGAGCGCCTTCAAGCTCTTCCTCGCCTATGAGCAGCCCTGGTGGCGGACGCTCGGCCTCGTCGCCGGGCGCTCGGTCACCGACCTGCCGATGCGCCAGATCTATTATTTCGGCACCGAGGGCGAGCAGAGGGGCGGCGAGCCGTTCCTCAACTCGCTCGTCCAGGCGAGCTACAACGACATTTCGACCGTGCCGTTCTGGAAGGGCCTCGAAAAAGGCCGGGCCTACAAAGGCTATATGCCCGCCTGCGTCGAGCCGGGGGTGACCGACCCGATACCCGTCACCGAACATAAGGCCACTCAGGAGATGGTCGAGGATTGCAACAAGCAGATCGCCCAGGTCCACGCTCTGCCGGAGATCCCGATGCCCTATTCGGCGGTCTACCATACCTGGAACGAGGATCCCTATGGCGGCGGCTGGCATGAATGGAAGGCGGAATACCGGCTCGACCAGATCATGTGGCGGATGCTGAAGCCCCTCGCGAAGGAGGACATCCATATCTGCGGCGAGGCCTATTCGATCGGCCAGGGCTGGGTCGAGGGGGCCTTCTGCACCGCCGAGCAGATGCTCGAAAGCCATTTCGGCCTCAAGCGGCCGCGCTGGCTCGACAAGGATTACGCGATCATGCCCTGCCCGGAAGGCGGCTGCGCCGTCGTCGCCACCGGCGACGAGGAGGAGGACGGGAAATCCGGCCTCTGCGTGTCCACGCCGGACACCGCCGACCTGGTCGAGGAGCTGAACGCTCTGACTCCGAGCTGCCTCGTCACCCGGGACATCAGCTGAGATGGCCGCCCCCGCCTACACCGTCGCCCAATATCTGGTCGACCGGCTGAAGCAATGCGGCCTCGGCCACGTCTTCGCCGTGCCCGGCGACTATGCCGCCAACTTTCTCAACGCCCTCGACACGACCGAGGGGATCGTCCGGGTTCCCAACATCAACGAGCTCGGCAGCGGCTATGCCGCCGACGGCTACGCCCGCTTCAAGGGCATCGGCGCCGCCTGCGTCCAATATGGCGTCGGCACGTTCAGCGCCTTGAACTGCGCGGCCGGCTCGTTCGTCGAGCGCGTCCCGGTCGCGATCATCTCCGCCAGCCCGCGCACCAGGGACCGGCTGCTCGAGACGGAGGAATCGATCCTCTTCCATCATTCGACCGGCGACCTGGACTGCGACCGCGACATCTTCGCTCACGTCACCGTCGCCTCGGAGATCGTCTCCAATCCGGCCGAGGCTCCGGCCCAGATCGACGGCGCCATCGTGGCGATGCTGACCCACCGCCGGCCGATCTACATCGAGGTGCTTCAGGACGTCTGGATCGCGCCCTGCGCCGAGCCCGCCGGAACTCTGGCTGCGGTGCCCCTCGAAAGCGAGGCCAGGCCGCTCGCCGCCCTGCTCGACGCCGCCTGGGCGCGGATCTGCGCCGCCGAGCGCCCGATCCTGTGGTTCGGCATCGACATCCAGCGCTTCGGTCTCCAGGACGTCGCCCAGCGCCTGGTCGAGGCCAGCGGTCTGCCCTTCACCACCACCAGCCTCGGCAAGACAATTCTCGACGAGGCCCAGCCCGCCTTCATCGGCACCTATGCGGACGCCGCCTCGCCGGCGGTGACGCGCAAGGCGATGAAGGCGTGCGACTGCCCGATCGCTCTCGGGGCGATCGTCACCGACGATTATCTGCCGATCATGGCCTCGAGCTACGGGGCGATGGTCGCGGTCAACGACGAGGAGGCGCGGGTCGGCTGGGCGCAATATTACGACGTCGCGCTGGCCGACTTTCTCGACGGGCTGCTCGCCCGCTTCGAGGCCGACCCGAGCTTTCCGCGCCACTGCGAGCGAGTCGAGGCCGAGGAGGAGACCGGGGAGGAAGGAGACGGACTCACCTACAACCGTTTCTACCGCCAGCTGACCGGCTTCCTGAAGGACGAGAAGCTGCTCGACGAGACCGTCCTGGTGCTCGGCGAGAGCACCTCGCTCTACGTCTTCGGCAATGTCTTCGGGCTGCCCCGCGACAGCTTCGTCGCCCAGGCCGCCTGGGGCTCGCTGGGCCACGAGACCGGTTGCGCGCTCGGAGTCGCTCTGGGTTCGGGCAAGCGTCCGTATGTGGTCGCCGGCGACGGCGGCTTCATGATGATCTGCCAGGAGATCTCCAGCCTCGTCCGGGCCGGGGTCAATGCCGCCGTCTTCGTGATGAGCAACCGCGGCTATGCGATCGAGCAGGCCTTCGTGAACCTCGACGGCTTCACGCCCGACGGCAGCTTCGCGCCCTACGACGTCCTCCCCGCTTGGGACTATCTGGCGCTGGCCAAGGCGTTCGGCGCCAAAGGCTATCGGGTGGAGACGGCCGGCGAGCTGGCCGAAGTGCTCGGCGAGGTCAGGGACCTGACCGGCGTGCCGGCGCTGATCGAGGTGGTGATCCCGGAGAAGGACCTCGCCCCCCAGCTCAAGCGCCTCGCCACGCCGCCGCCGGCGCTGCGCAAGCAGGGCCGCACCGGTCCGATCGGGTGATGCTCCTAATTCCTCCCACGGATTCCCGGGGGAGGGGGACCGCGTGAAGCGCGGTGGAGGGGTTCTTCAGAGTCGGCAAGGCCCCTCCACCACCCTCCGGGTGGTCCCCCTCCCCTGCAAATGCAGGGGAGGATCTGAGACGGCCGACCGGTCTGAAGGTCGATACCGCCTAAATTCCCTCCAGCTCGCCCTCCAGCCGATCCAGGTCGAGGCCCGTCCGAAGCGTCTCGAGCCCGTCCACCACGAAATAGCGCGGCTGGAAGGCGTCCGAGCGGTAGGGCGTGCGAAGCACCTGACCGAAGTCGAACGCCAGGCGCTCGGGCCGGCCGCTGTCGAGCGCGAAGGCCGATTCGCCGAAGCTCGAGGCGAGCCCCGCGCCGTAGATCTTGAGCGCGCCCTCCTCCCGCGCCAGGCCGAACTCGACGGTGAACCAGTAGAGACGCGAGAAGATCGCCACCCGGTCCTTCGCCACCGCCTTCAGCCCTTCCTCGCCGAGCCGCTGCATGAAATCCGCGAACCAGGGCTCGGCGAGCATCGGGACGTGGCCGAACACGTCGTGGAAGACGTCCGGCTCCTCGAGATAGTCGAGGCTGGTGGCGGGGCGGATGAAATTGCCGGCGGGGAATTGGCGGCGGGCGAGATGGGCGAAGAAGATCTCGTCCGGAAGCAGGCCCGGAACCGCGACCACCGTCCATCCCGAGCGGCCGAACAGGCGCTCGTTGAGATCGTCGAAGTCGGGGATGCCGGAGCGCGACAGGCGCAGCGAATCGAGCCCGCGCTCGAAGGCGGCGACGGCGCGTCCGGCGAGCTTTCGCCGCTGGCGGGCGTAGAGGACGTCCCAGACCCGATGCTCCTCGGCGCCGAAATGCTCCCAGCGCTGCGGAAGGGTCCAGTCCTCGGCCGTCCCCGGCGGCCGGGGGGCCGGAGCGGTCGGCAATGTTTCGGTGAAGTCGGTGAACATCTTGGTCTCTCCACATGAAAAACCCCGCCCGGAGGTCCGGACGGGGTCGGTTTGAGCCTGGCTTGTTAAGCGCGCGCTATTCCGGTCCCGCCCGAGCGATTCCGTAATAATAATAGCTGGAAGCCGCGGCGGAGATCGTCGCGTTCATGGGGGCGGCGGAGGCGCGCATCGGCTTCATCCTTCGGAGGCTGACGGACGAGCGGGAGTTTGTCAACGTGCGGCTGTAGGGGGCAACTAACAACGACCCGCCTGCGCGGGCTTAGGCCTCCGCAGCGAGAATTTGGCAATGGTCGAGAACGTCTTCCGCTGCGACCCGGTCGGTGTTCCACAGCCGGCGAAAGGCGCGCAGGCAATTGGCATGAGGCTGAGACGCGGAATCGATGTTCTTCACCAGCGCTTGCTCGCCCGCGGTGCCGCCGCCGCCGGACGTTGACCGCAGTGCCGGCCCGAAGATCGCGATCATCCTCGCTCTCTCTTCGTGCAGGCCGTCGCGCCGGTTGAGGTCGAAGAAATCGATCATGAGTTCACCGCGGCGGCGGCCGTGGCCGTCCGGCCAAGCGGGTATCGCCGTCGTCGCTGTAAAGGTGATGAGGTCCGAAGGGTCTTCGTCCAGTCTACCCAACGGAAAGCATAAGAAGGGTCTTTCCGCCGCCAGGTCGGCGACCGCGGTGGTCGGAGGGCCGCGCTCGCCAGCGATCGGGAAGAAGTTGAGCTTCAGGTTGGTGTTGCAAGCCTTGCACGCCGCTGCGTAATTGCCGATCTCATAGGCTAGCCAATAATAGCCCTCGGGCGAAGCGCTGCCCGTCGGGTAATCGTAAACAGACAGCGAGCGCGCGCCGTCGGGCCAAACCGCCACCGAGCCTTTCGGGCGAAAATGCTCGAGGTCGAATTCGATCCGCCCATTTTTCTTGGTCTCCAGCTTTCGCTCGCAGAAAATGCACTTGTAGTGCTGCAGGCGCATGAAGACGTCTTTCACTTCGCTCCATATCGAACTTCGCTCTTCGTATCGGCGCTGCCCCACCAGGGTTGCGGTGCGTAAGCTGGCTCTCTCCAGCCATCCGGGCACATCGGAACGGATCGCCGCTTCCAGATCCTCGGGACGGACGTCGTACCGGATCATGCCCGCATCATTCTCCGGGAGCCGTGATCGGATACTCCTCATCGGGAGCCGACAGTTCGTCGAGATAGTCGAGTGCGGCCTTCGTATCGCCTTCCGCCGCCCGCTTGAACAATTCCTCGGCTTCGTCGTGGAAGGATTCCGGTCGAGTGCTGGAAAGGCCGAAATAGGAGCTCAGCAAAAGCGACTCGGCGCTTCGGCCGTAAATCCGTTCGTCGAGCTGTTTGATCGTCGCGGCGCCATTCTCCTCGCCGGTCACGAAGACATTCTCGCGGCCGACCGTGCTTGCCACCAGCGCACTGTGAGAAGTCATGACGAATTGCAGCTTCGGGAATGCCGCGGCGAGGACGGGAACGACGCTTCGCTGCCATTCGGGATGGAGGTGAAGATCGATTTCATCGACCAGCACCAGCCCGGGCACCTCGCGAAGCGGAAGATCCGGCGGCGCGACCTCGCAAAGATGTCCGAGCAGGTCGGTGGTCCAGCCTATGAAGGCCTTGTAGCCATCCGAAAGCGCCGAGAAAGGCGTCCTAACGCCGCGAAAATCATAGTGATACTGACCGTCGTCGAAATCCGCTTCGCTGCCATCGAAGCGGATTCCGTGCGGGAGCGTCTGGTTGAGGATCGAGCAGGCCTCCTGCCAGCGCGACGGCGTCAGCCTCTGAGCCCAGGCCTGCATCGGGCGCAGCGCGACATGGTCCTCGAACAGGCCGGCGACCCGCTGATAGCGCGGGCCGCGGGCTTTTTGAGCGCTGCCCGGCAAGAAGTCGCTGGTCTCCACGCGCCGGGTAGCGCCATAGCCGGCGACGAAAAAGGCGGGAGAATAATGGTCGAAGATCTCTTGGTCGATCGGTGAGGTCGGCGCCTGTTCGAGGTGAAGCCGGTCGAGCCCGCCGCGCTCCCTCATGTCGATCCTCGCGATGAGTTCCAGCTCGTCCTTGGGCTTGGGCAGCCTCTGCAATTCCCGGGTATCGACGACTCCTTTGACCTTCAGAAAGGCCTGGCGAGGCTTCGCCGCCTGATCTTCCGGCAGCGGCACGGGAGGAGTTCGCGGCCGGCGCACCATGCGATGGGCGACGAAGCCCGACTCAAGCAGTACCGGCGCGAGAATCGCGATGGCGAGGGCGCGCAGGATCGAGGATTTGCCACCGCCATTATCCCCGAGAATGAGGTTGACGTTGGGGAGCCTTTCCGCCGCGCCCAGGCCGGTGCGGCCGGGATATTGAAAGACCAGCTCGGCTTTGCCGAAACATTTGAACTCGTAAATGTGGAGGCTTTTCGCGTACATATTTGTTCCTGCGTGGCCCTACCTTAGCATTGTCGGGCCATTGGACAAATTCGCGGCTTGCGGCCTCACGGCAGCTCCCGCGCCGCCTCGAGCACTTCCTCTGCGTGGCCCGGCACCTTCACCTTGCGCCACACCCGCTGAACCACGCCGGCCCGGTCGACGAGGAAGGTGGCGCGGTCGATGCCCATATATTTGCGGCCGTACATCGATTTCTCGATCCAGGTTCCGAACGCCTCGCAGACCGAGCCGTCGGAATCGGTCGCGAGCGGGACCTTGAGGCCGTATTTCTCGATGAACCTGGCATGCTTCTTCGCATCGTCCTTCGACACTCCGAGGATCCAGGTGCCGGCATTCTTGAACTCGTCGGCGAGCGCGGTGAAGGCCTGGGCCTCGGCGGTGCAGCCGGACGTGTCGTCCTTGGGGTAGAAATAGACGACCAGCTTCTGGCCGGTGAAATCGGTCGGGCTGATCGCCTTGCCCTCCAGGCTTGTCAGCTTAACGTCCGGAACCTTGTCGCCTTCGCTCAGCATGTCTTCCTCCGTCTAGGCGCCGGACACGGTCCGCCACAGCTGCGCCACCCTCTGCCGCGCCGCGTCGTGCGCCGCAAGCAGAGCGTTCCAGTCCGCGAGGCCGCAGGCGGCGGCGACGAGGGGCTTGGTCTCGTCGGGCGGCTCGTCCGACTCCGGCGAGACCAGCCGGAACATGACCAGCATTCGGGTCAGGAGGCGCAGCGCCGGGTCGATCTCGGCCGACACCAGGCCCGCCGCGACCAGCTCCTCGAGCGCATCCTCGAGATGGGGGTAGAGACCGATATTGTGCTTGAGCTGGAGCGCGTGGACGGCGAATTCGAGGTCGACCAGCCCGCCCGGGCCGAGCTTGATGTCGAAGCGTCCCTTCGCCGCCTTGTGGGAGGCCATTTCGGCCCGCATCGCCACCGCGTCGGCGATGAGCCGCTCCGGATCCCTTTTCTTGCTCAGGGTCGAGTCGACCACCGCCTGAAGCGCCGCCCGCCCCTGCGCCGAGCCGAAGACCGGGCGGGCCCGGGTCAGCGCCATATGCTCCCAGGTCCAGGCCTGCTCGCTCTGGTAGCGCTCGAAGCTTTCGAGGCTCACCGCCAGCATGCCGTCGGTGCCGGACGGGCGAAGCCTCGTGTCGACGTCGTAGAGCGGGCCGGAAGCCGTCGGAACGCTCAGCGCGGCGGTGACCCGAGGCGCCAGCCGGTTGAAATAATCATTGGCCCGAAGCGGCCGCGGCCCGTCGCTTTCCGCTTCATGGGTGCCGCTGAACAGATAGACGAGATCGAGGTCGGAGGCGTGGGTCAGGGCCTCGCCGCCGAGCCGTCCGAGCCCCATGACCAGGAGCTCCGAGCCCGCGACCCGGCCGTGAACCGCCTCGAACTCGGCGACGGCGGCGCCGGCGAGCACGTTGATCGCCGCCTCGGCGATCCGCGAATAGCCTTCGGCGGCCTCGATCGGATCGGAATGGGCGACGATCAGCTGCACGCCGAGCGCGAATCGCCTCTCGTTCACCCGCCGCCTCACCCGGTCGAGGATCAGCTGATAATCCTCGCCTTCCCGGTCGGAGCGGGAGAAATCGCCGATCAGCATCTCGACCGGCGGGGCGGGTTCGAAGGCGGAGGAATCGACCAGCCCATCGAGCAATTGCGGCCGCCGCCCGAGCTGCTCGGCGAGCGCGGGCGCGTGGCTGAGGATGGTCCCGAGATGCTCGGTGAGGCCGGGCCGGGCCTCGAGCAGCCGGTAGAAATTGACCCCGCTCGGAAGCCGGGTGACGACGTCGTCGAACCGGTTCATCGCCCGCATCGGATCGGGCGCCCGGCCGAACGCCTCGATCAGCACCGGAAGCATCGCCTCGAACGCCTCGCCCGCCGCGGCGGTTCGAAGCGATCGCGCCTTGCCGCCCCGCCAGCCCTCGATCCTGAGCCGCGCCGAGGCCGGGTCGTCGAAGCCGGCGCGGGTGAGATGGTCCTCCAGCGCCTCGGGGTTCAACGGCACCCGCGCCTCGCTTTGGCCGGCGAGGCCGTCATAGAGCTCGCCGCAACGGCTTACCGGCGCTTGCAGACGCTCGAGCAGCGCCTCGCCCGAAGCGGCTCCGTGCAGCCGGGCGACATTGTCGAGGGCGGCCGGGTCGGCGGGCAGGGCATGGGTCTGGC
>JBEVDE010000220.1:0-16141 GCA_040514175.1 Allosphingosinicella sp.
CGGACGGCCGCGGAATCGTCGGCCAGGTCATCGACCGGGTCACCGGCACCGGCGGCCTCCGGGTCGGCCAGCGGGTCTCCGCCGATCTCGGCGGCGTGCCTTACGCCTATCGCAGCCAATATCGGGACGGCGACAGCGTCTATTACCGCTCGGACGGGCGCAACATCTACCAGATCGACGCCCGCACCCAGACGGTCGTCCGAATCTACGCGATGAACAGATAGGCGCAGTCTCGCGACCTGAACGATCCTGAAGGCGCCCCGGTCACCGGCCGGGGCGCCTTTCCTTTTGGGGACTCGCGCCGAAGGTCCGACGAGCCGGATTGAGTCCCGGCCGTCCGAAGTCCAGAACGGGGCCGATGAAACGGCTGCTCGCGATCCTCGTCTCGCTCCTCCTCGCCGGATGCGGCGACTCGCCGGCGCCGCCCGCGGCGAACGACAGCGCCTCGGCTCAGGAGAAGGCGCCCGCGCCCTTGGGCGACATCGTCCGCGTCCGGCTCGAGACCGAGGCCGGCCCGATCCTGCTCGCGCTCGACCACAAGAATGCCCCCGTCACCACCGCCAACTTCGTGCGCTACGTCGATGACAAGAGGTTCGACGGCACCTATTTCTACCGGGCGGCGCGGACCAGGGGCTCGGCCGGCCGCGGCTTCGTTCAGGGCGGCATCCGCCACAGCGCCCGGCGCGCCTTCCCGCCGATCGCGCACGAGCCGAGCTCGAAGACCGGGCTGCGCCATGTCGACGGCATCGTCTCGATGGCGCGCGCCGCTCCGGCCGGGGCGATGGGCGACTTCTTCATCATCGTCGGCGGAGCGATGCCGGCGATGGATTCGAAGCCCGGCTCCCCCGGCTTCGCCGCCTTCGGCCGGGTCGAGGAGGGAATGGACACGGTCCGCAAGCTCCTCGCCGCGCCGACCATCCCCAACGCCGGCCGGGGGCCGATGCGGGGCCAGATGATCGAGGAGCCGGTCAAAATCCTCGTTGCTCGGCGGTTGCAATAGCGGTCGCGACTCCGTTCCCCATTTGATCAACCTCCATATCGGCTCTTGTTCGCCTTGACGACGGTCCGCCTAGACTGATTGATATCAGGTCAAGCGCGGCAATTTAAGTGAATGTGATCACGCGTTACTCTGTCGTGCTCTGATCTCGCGCAGGGAAGACACTTGAAATGGCCAATATTACTGCCACCGTGAAAATCCGCGGTCAGCCGCTCAAGCGGGCATTTGTCGAGCGCATCGGCTGGTTCGGGCTGGATCCCGCCCCCATAACCCTGACCGGTGAAACCGGAAAGTTCAAATTCGATGCCGGCTTGGAAGATCGGATCGAGGTCAGGGTTCATTGCCGCAATTCGGTGATGTCTGTGCTCGACGGCCAGCTCTCGCTGATGCCCGTTTCATTCGTTGGAAAGGTAAGGAACGGAGAAGTTCTCCGGATAACGAAGCAGCATGACCATTTCGAAATCGCCAATACCTGCCTTGATGTCTACGATACCGTCTGGCGACAATTCGCCCCTTACCGCAAGTCCGGCAGGGATGCGTTTCCGATGTGGACCGGGGGCACTGCTCGCTTGAGCTTCTCGCATAGGCAGCGGCTGGAGCTCAGCTATCCCGATCAAATGTTTCAAGAGCTCGCCTTCGTCGAGCCCTCCGCCCTGACCAGCGGCCTGCCGTTCACCCATATCAAGGAGAAGTCGCTCGACCCGCGATTGTTCGGTGACCGGGACGAGGAGGGAAAACTTCGGGACCCTTCCCTGCTGCCGCACGAGCTTGGCCATGTGTTCCATTTCGCCGCCCTGTCCCAGGACGTTCGCTCACGCGTGCAAAACGGCTATCTCGACTGGCTCACCAGCCGTATCGGCAGCGGAGACTTCACGCACGGTATTACCAAAAAAACGATCCCGCTCGTCGCTTATGTCGAGGCTGCGGGCATGTTTTCGGAACGCTTCTACTTCTTCCGCAAGAGGGTCGAACCCAAGCTCATCGGCGATGAGCTCTACAGGGCGTTCGTGATCGACGAGCTCTCGGCAGAGCCGCGGCTCGCGGGCGTGCTTCGGGACACCTATACGCCGATCGCCCAGACCGAAAATTTGGCGATCGTTCCCAAGATACGGAAGGGCAACAATGTGGAAGGCGCCCTCTACGGGGCCCTGTATCTCCAGCTGGGTCGCCGGATCGGCCTCAAGCAGGTTGTCGAACACATTCTCAAGAGCGACGCGACCACATTCGACGAATTCCGCCACTTCATGAACCGCCGATATCCGGCCCACAAGGATGATATTGAATCGACCGCTTTGAACTGGGATCTGTAACCGGTTCCGGTCGCCGGCGTCGCCAGTCGCCCGCGGCGAGCCTGGCCGTCCTCGGGCGTCTGCCATCGGCCGCTGAACCTTTGGCCGCGCGATCGGTTGGTCCGGGAACCCCGATCAGGAGACTGGCGCCATGGCCGACAAGAGCCTTTCCGAGCTTGCCGAGAAGATGAAGGACATCGACTTCACAATCCTTTCCACCCGCACCGCGAGCGGCGCCATCGCCGCCCGGCCGATGAGCAACAATCGCCAGGTCGACTATGACGGCGACAGCTATTTCTTCACCTGCGACGAGGCCGGCAGCGTCGCCGACATCGCGGGCGACCCCAATGTCGGCCTCGGCTATCAGTCCAAATCGGGGATGCTCGGCATGCGTCCCTTCTTCCTCACCGTCGAGGGCCGCGCCGAGCTCATCCGCGACAAGAGCCAATTCGCCGAACATTGGACGAAGGACCTCGACCGCTGGTTCAAGGAGGGCGCCGACACGCCCGGCCTGACCATGATCAAGGTGACGGCCGAGCGCCTCCATTATTGGGACGGCTATGACGAGGGCGAGCTCAAGCTGGCGCAGCGCGCCGACGCCTGACCTGGAGGTCCCATGACATCGTCCCTCCGCGCCGGAATCCTGGCCCTGGCCGCGCTCGCCGGCGTGGCCGGGCTGGGCGTTGCCCCGCTCCCGTCCGCCGCCCCGGCCGAAGCTGCTCCGGCTGCGCAGCGCATCGGCGGCACCTGGGATCTGACCTGGAAGAACCGGCGCGGCGAGACGCGGAGAGGCTCGATGACGGTGGAGCAGCGCGGCTCCGAGCTCGTCGCCCAGGTCTATGACCGGGGCGGCGCCACCGCGACCGGAAGCATCTCCGGATCGGCCTTCACGCTCCAGGGAAGGCGGCTGGCCTTCCCCTTCACCGTTACCGGCCGGGTCAAGGGCCGCAAGATGACCGGCACCTTGCTCGCGCTCGGAGTCGAGCGCCGCTTCACCGGGGTCCGCCGCGGGCGGTGAAGGCTAAGCCGGAGCGGCGCAGCCGGTGCGGCGCTCGCCGCCGACGAGGAGTTCGGCCGCGAGCGGATAGCGGCGATCCGACATTCCGTCCGAGCAGCCGGCCTCAGTCCGGATCCTGAGCTCGAAGCGCTTGCCGCCGAGCGTTCCGGACCAGGTGCCGCCGCCGGGCGCGGGCGCGAAGCGGGTCCAGAGCCGGGCGCCCTTCTGGTCGTCCGGAGTCGAATAAGTGACGCAGCGCCCCTGGATCAGCGCGCCCCAGAAAGGCTCGGTGCCGACCGCCCGGAGCGCGGCGACGATGACCGGCTTGCCGTCCTGCACGATGCAGGGACTGGGCGCGGCCGGCGCGGCCGGGGGCGCGTTCTTCGCGCCGGCCCCGGCCTCGGCGACCTGCGCCCCGGCGGCGGGCCCGTCGCTCTGGTTGGCGGGCGCGCCGCTTTGGCTGGCGGCCGCAACGCTTTCATCGGCAGGTGCGCCGCTTTCGTTTGCCGGCGCCTCGCTTGCGTTGGCGGGGGCGGCGGGCGGCGAATCGTCACGCCTCTCCCCGCAGGCGGCGAGCAATGCAGACGTGGCGGCGATCAGTCCCAGAATGCGCATGGCGGCTGTCCTCCCAGTCCGCTGGGTCCCACCCTCCCGGCGCGGCGTCAAGTGACGGTCGACTTGCGCCCGACCCTCGGGCAAAATCGCGGCAAGGAGGAGGCTATGCCTGAAGACCGGGGCGAGATCCGGGGCGGCCTGCCGATCCTGCTCTTCGCGGATTCCGCGGCGCTGGCGAGCTGGCTCGAGCGGCAGCCGCGCGATCACAAGGGCATCTGGCTCAAGCTCGCCAAGAAAGGCAGTTCGATCGGCTCGGTCAGCCAGAGCGAGGCGGTCGAGGCGGGCCTGTGCTTCGGCTGGATCGACGGGCTTCTCAATCCTTATGACGAGCGCTTCTACCTGATCCGCTTCACGCCGCGGCGGCCGCGGTCGAAATGGTCGCAGATCAACGTCGAGCGGGCCGGAGCGCTGATCGAGGCGGGGCGGATGCGGCCGGGCGGCCTCGCCCAGGTCGAGGCGGCGAAAGCGGACGGCCGCTGGGCCGACGCCTATCCGCCCCACAGCCGCGCCGAGCCGCCCCCCGATCTTCAGGCGGCGCTCGACTCGAGCCCGAAGGCCGCCGCCTTCTTCGCGACCCTGAAGGGCGCCAACCGCTACGGGCTCATCTACCGGGTGCTCGACGCGAAGAAGCCGGAAACCCGGGCGCGAAGGATCGCCGACTATGTCGCGATGCTTGAGCGGGGAGAGACCTTGTTCTGAGCGGGGCGGTGGCCAAGCGGCGCCGAAAAGCGTATCGTGGCCACCCCTTTCGGGAGTGTCGGCGATGGACGAGGACGGCCCGCATTATGACGCAGAACAGGTCACCGGCGCCCGGCAGGAGCATGTCGTGCGATGGGTGCTCCTGGTCTCCCTCCTGCTCGGGATCATCGCCATGTCGGCGGTCTGGATCATCCCGGCGCTGACGCGCTGAGCCTGGGCCCGGATCGCGGCGTCAGGGCGTGGGCCAATCGTCGCGCCGCATCTCCCACAGGTCGCAAGGGTCGCGGAAAGGCGTGAACTGCTCGCCCGTCCGCCGTTCGCCGAGGCGCTCGGCGACCCTGCGGCTGGCGGTGTTGCGGGGATCGATGGTCGAGACGATCCGATCGAGCGGGAAGGTCGCGAACGACCAGTCGATGGCGGCGCGCGCCGCCTCCGTCGCATAGCCTTTGCCGCGGGCGGCGGGGGCGAGCGACCAGGCGATCTCGAAATCCGGCCAATGCGGCGGCCGCAGCGGCCCGACCCGGCCGAGGAAGGCGCCGGTGGAGCGCTCCTCGACGACGAACATGCCGTAGCCGAGCATCTGCCAGTGGCCGATCAGCCAGACCGTCTCGTTCCAGGCCTCGCCCAGGTCGAGGCCGCGCCCGGCGGCGGTGATGAAGCGCGCGGTCCCGCCGTCGGCCAGCATCGCGGCATAAGGCGCGAAATCCTCCGGCCGCCAGCCGCGAAGGATGAGGCGGGGAGTCTCGAGAGTCGGCGCGGCGGGGGTGCCGAGGATCATCGGCGCAGCCTGTCACGCCCTTGTGGCGCAATCAGGGCGAGGCGCTTTCGCGCCTCCCGATTCTGAGCTAAAGGGCTCTGCGAAAAGGGGGAATCGCCATGAGAAAATTGAACGCGCTGCGGTTCGCCGCGGCCCTTCTGCTGGCCGCGCCGGCCGCCGCCAAGGACGTCGCGGACATCGCGATCACGCCCGCCTCCACCGACGCGCTGGTCATCTTCAAGGCGAACCATGTGCCGGTGCCGCCGGGCTACAAGACCGCCTGGCGGATGCCGATCCAGAGCTACGATCCGGTCGAGCAGAAGATGCAAAGCGGCGGCCCCTATGGCGGCATCGAGACTCTGGCGGGGCGGCCCAAGTCGTTCGTCGACGGCTTCCTGGTCGAGCGGGTGAAGCCCGGCACCTACGCCTTCCAGAGCTTCTCGCGGCAGGATTTCTGGGCGCTCTGCTTCAACGGGGGCAGCCTTCAGTTCACGGTCAAGCCCGGCGAAGTGCTCTATCTCGGCGAGTTCGACGCGGTCAGCCACGTGATCGAGCTCGAGCGGCTGACGGTGACGACCGGCCGGACGATCAGCCGCAACAACAATCCGATCCACTTCTTCGACACCGTCTCGCCGCCCGCTTTCGCGCCCGTCGACGAGGCCGGGCTCGCTTCGGCCGCCGCGATGGTGAAGGCGCGGATGCCGAAGACCAGCGTCGCGCCGACGGCGGCGCGCTTCTCGAAGGCGCGGTTCGGGACGGGCAAGGACCTGTTCGGGACCAAGCGCATCTGCGGCGGCTATTACCAGAAGAAGGCGAAGCCCGAAGGCTGATCGCTCAGGCCTTGGTCACCGTCACCTTCAGATAGGTGGCGGGGATCTCGGTGCGCTCGGGCCCCGCCTGGTTCTGAGTCTCGAACAATCGCTCGAGCTGCGACTGAAGCTGCGCCTCGCGGCCGTCCTTCGCCGCGGCCTCGAAGGCGTTCATGGTCGGGCCGTAATAGTCGCGAAACATCTCCAGGAACTCGGCCGGCGGGCCGGCGTGGCGGAACCGCCAGGTGGCGCGCTCGCAGACGATACTCCCGGACTCGACCCCGGCGGCGCCGAAGCGCTCGCGGACATTGTCCTCGATCCCCCAGGCGACCGGGCTGACGAAGCCTTCCGGCGGGGGCGGGGTGAAAGCGGCGCTGATCCTGAGGATCTGGGCGACCAGGGTCGGATCGCCGGGGATCCAATTGCCCATCACGATCCGCCCGCCGGGCCGGGTCACGCGAACCATCTCGCGCGCCACGTCGAAGGGCCGCGGCGCGAACATCGCGCCGAACAGGCTGAGGACGAGATCGAAGCCGCCGTCGGCGAGGCCGGCGAGATTGGAGGCGTCGCCTTCCTCGAAGCGCACATTGCTTAGCCCGGCCGACGCGGCACGGCCCCTGCCGGCGGCGACCAGGTTGGAGGCGATGTCGACTCCGAGCACGTCGGCGCCGGCGCGGGCGGCGGGAAGCGCGGTGGTGCCGTCGCCGCAGCCGAGGTCGAGCATTTTCTCGCCTCCCTTCAGGCCGAGCGAGGCGACCAGCTCTTCGCCGCTTTCGCGCATCGTCCCGGCGATCCGGGTGAAGTCGCCTTTCTCCCACAGCGCCTTGTTCGGGTTCATGGCCGTTTTTTCCTTCGGTCGATGATGGAGGCCGCGGCCGGAGCGCGCGGGACAGCGGGTCTGGACCGAGCCTGTGTCGGCTCGATGCCGCGCCGGCGGGAGAATGGTCGCTATTGTGGCAGGGGGCGTCTCAGCCGGCTTCGGCGAACTGAACCAAGTCCCACAAATTGCCGTAGAGATCCTCGAACACTGCGACCGTGCCGTAGGGCGCCAACTTCGGCTCGCGGACGAAGACGATTCCACGCTCGCTCAGAGCCCGGTGATCGCGCTCGAAATCGTCGGTCTGAAGGAACAGGAAGACCCGGCCGCCCGCCTGGTTGCCGATGAAATTTTCCTGCTCGGGCGTTGAGGCGCGCGCCAGGAGGATCGAGGCCGAGCCCGCCGCGGCGCCGGGCGGTGCGACCAGCACCCAGCGCTTGTCCTGCTCGGGCTGGTGCTCGTCGGCGACGAGCCGGAAGCCGAGCTTGCCGGTGAACCAGGCGATGGCCTCGTCATAATCGCGGACGACGAGGGCGATATGGGCGAGGGACTGGATCATTTCGCCTCGACGAAGGCCCGGTAGACGGCGTCCGGCGAGGCCGGGATGAGGCGCGTTGCGGTGTCGGTTCGCATTATCTATTCGTCCGTCGGGCGGGGGCATCATGGCAGCCAAGGCGGTCCCAGGGAAGACCCGGCGCAGGAGACGAAGATGAGCGAGGAAAGTCCTTCGCAGCTGATCGATGCGCGGATCGCGGCGCTGGGCGACTGGCGGGGCGAGACGCTGGCGCGGGCCCGGGCGCTGATCCGGGCGGCGGATCCGGAAGTGGTCGAGACGGTGAAATGGCGCAAGCCGTCCAGCCCGCTCGGAGTGCCGGTCTGGGAGCATGAGGGAATCCTGTGCACCGGCGAAACCTACCGGGACAAGGTGAAGCTGACCTTCGCGAGGGGCGCCGCGCTCGACGACCCTTCGGGCCTCTTCAACGCCAGCCTCGACGGCAACACCCGGCGAGCGATCGACATGAAGGAGGGCGAGGCGATCGACGGGGACGCCTTCATGGCGCTCGTTCGAGCCGCCGTCGCCGAGAATGTGTCGCGGGCGCGATGACCGACCCGCGCCGGCTGATCGACGCGCTCGGCCTCGAGCCCCATCCGGAAGGCGGCTGGTACCGCGAAACCTGGCGGGCGCAGGCGGAGGCGGGAGCGCGCGCTCCGGCGACGGCGATCCTGTTCCTTCTCGAACAGGGCCGAAGATCCCATTGGCACCGGGTCGACGCGACCGAATTGTGGCTGTTCCACGCCGGCAGCGCGCTCACCCTTCGCACCGCGCCGGACGAAGCCGGCCCGGTGCGGGAGGCGCGGCTCGGCGGAGACGTCCTCGCTGGCGAGCGGCCGCAGCTCCGGGTCACGCCGGGCGAGTGGCAGTCGGCCGAGGCGGACGCCGGCTGGGCGCTCGTTTCCTGCGTCGTGTCGCCGGGCTTCGAGTTCGCCGGCTTCGACCTGGCGCCGCCGGGATGGGCGCCGCGGTCGTAGCAGCTGCCCCGGCTGAGAGGGTCCGATGACCCGGTCGCCTGGGGCGGCTCACGGTCCCTGACATACGGCCAGCTGAACTTCCTTGTGAACCCGCGGCTCTATTTGCGGGAACGAGCGGGCCGGGTCGATCAGCTCCAGATTCGCTCCCGAACCGGCGAGGGCGGCTCGGATCCGGTCGGCATGAGCCGGGTCGGCTATGATGACGAGGTCTACCCCCTTCAGCCGTCCCGGCGGGATTGCGGGGGCAATTCGCTCGATTTCGGCGGTCAGGCGGGCAAAATCGGGGGAGCCGATCGCCCTCAAATCGTGATCGATCCTGGCCGGCTCCGTAAGCGCTTCCGCGAGCCATTCCACCGAGGGTTTGAAGTCGGCGGCACCGGGAGGCCGAAGGACTGTCGTATCCGCCGTCGGCGGCTCGTCGGGCGACCATTTGGTGCGATACTGTGTTTCTCTCAGATAATGGTGCCAGTCCTCTTCCTTCCACGTCGCCGGGGCGGAGATCGGAGCGTTCCATATCCGGGTGCTCGCCTGCTGCAACTTGCAGCTTTCGCGCGCCACCGAGGCCGCCCGGATCATCGCCGTTTTCCATTCCGGGCGTTCGAGACCGACCGGCGCCCCATCCGAAAGCCGGATGGCGAGGTCGAGCGTCCGCCCGTTGATGATGGCATCTTCCTCATTGCTCGGCTGAATGACGGGAACGATCAAATGACCGCTCCTTTCGGAAATCCGAGGTTCTCCGCGCCAATGGATCGAGCTCACCGACCGGGGGAGCGACGCGACGAACCATTCCGGAAAAAGGTCCGCCAAGCCAAGCCGGCGGACGATTTTGCCCTCGCCGTCATAGACAACGATCGCATTCGGACCATAACCGGTCGAGTGCCAGTTATCGAACGTGGCGAAGCCTCGGCCACCCTTCGCGACAACCACGTCTACCGGCGCCACCTCATTATCCAGCGGCCGGGTCCAAATTGTCTCCCACCGGCCGGACGGTCCGCGCCGCTCCAGGGTGGCCGTGGCGCTCGCATCGCGCGTGCCCGCCGGCGCTCCCGCGGGTTCGCGGCCTTCGACCTTGTCATCGAAATAGGCCAGGCCGCTCTCCAGCGCGCGCGGCGTCACGGTCAGCCGGGCGGCCTTGTCCGGTGACCGGTACGTCGTTTTCGACGGCGGGAACCAGCTGTCGGCCCAGACTGCGGAGCCCGACACGAGAAGCAGCAAAAAGGCGGCGAGCCTGATCATCGGCCTGTTCCAATCACTCCGTCAATCATCCGCTTGCCAGGCCAGCTCGATGGCCCTGCACAAATTGTCGGTTTCGTCAGCCTAGTGCAGCGCCCGGAGCGACGTCCAGACTTTGCAGGATCTGGGCGAGGCTGAGGCCGTTTCCGTCGGGATTGCTGAAAAAGGCGACCCTGCCGCTCCCGTCCGGGGCGGTCCGCAGGTCGCGATCATCGCGACCGGGCGGAGCTCGGCAAGCGGGATGGCGAATCTCCTGGGGGGGTCACGAGACGGCGACCATGGAACCTGGACGGGGCGACGCTATCGCCCGGACGGGTGATTTTACGGCCGGGCTCGTCTTGCGTTCGCGTCGGCCAATCGACAGGATCGTTCCGGCGCCGGTTCAGCTGGACGCGGGGAGATTCGTCGATGAGAGCCCTAGTCGCCGCGGCCTTGCTGATCCTGCCCAACGCCGCTCCGGCCGCCGCCCAGCCGCGCGCCGCGGCCGCCGCCCAGGTGCCCGTGACGGTCGAATATTATTACCGGATCAAATGGGGCGGAAGCGTCGAGTTCAAGCGGCTCTACGAGAAGAACCATGCGCCCTTGCTCCGCGAGATGCAGAAGGCCGGCTTCATCCGCTCGATCCGGGTCGACGAGCCTTTCACCCACCTCGCCGGCGGGCCGCGCTGGGATTTGAGGGTGACGATCGTCTTCCGCGACGCGACCGCCGCCGTCTCGGACCCGGAATGGGAGCGGCTGTGGGGGCTGGCGCAGGCGAAGCTCTACCCGGACAAAGCGGCCTTCGACTCGGAGGAGGACCGCCGCTTCGCCCTGCTCGAGGAGCATTGGGACGTGATCGTCAACGAGGTGAAGGGGCGCTGAAGGCCGGTCAGGCGCAGCCCTCGACGTAATAGAGCACCGGTTTGGCGCCGACGTGGATCAGGGCGACCTTGCCGTCGGGGCCGATCTCGAAGCGAAGCGAGGGATCGCCGCTGTCGGCATTGGGGGCGGTCAGATATTTGGCGGGCGCTTCGGAATATTTGTGCGGCGCCTCGCGGAAGCCGGCGAAAGCGGCGCGCACCTCGGACTCGGCGGCGCCGACGCCGACGCCCTCGACCAGCTTCACGCTTGAGCCCTGGCCGACGGTGATTCGAGCCACCTTGCCATGCTCGACGATCGCATAGACTCCGGGATGCGCGGGCGAGCTTATCGTCCGGCAGCTGTCCGAGATCTGGGCGCCGCGCTCGGCCCAGCCGCTGCCGGGCGGCACCTTCCGGCCGACCTTGAGGGCGCCGAGGCCCTCCAGGGTGAGGACAGCGGCTTCCGGCGGAGCGAGCGTGGACGGCGGCGGAGGGGGCGACGGCGGCGACGCGGCCGGGGGCTCGGCCCGGTTGGCGGCGCCGGGCGGCACGTCGGGCGCGTCGGCCGGCTCCGGCGAGCAGGCGGCAAGGCAGAGCAGGAGCGGCGTCGCGGACAGAATTAGCTTCATGCCGGTCTTAACGGCGGCCGAGGCCGGATGTTTCGCCCGCACCTCCGGCTTGCGACGCGCCGACCCGTTCGACTCACGGCTTGAGGCGCCCGCCGGCCGGCCGCGATCAGTCGATGATCCGCATGTCGCCTTCGGCTTCCAGCCGGGCGAGGAAGTCCTTCATCTCCTTCAGCCGCTCGGGGGGATGGGGCTCCCATTCGGTCACCTCGCCGGCGATCCGGAGCGGGTCGCGGGAGCGGTAGGAACGGGTCGGGTTGCCGGGGAATTTCTGGTCGGTGAGGTTGGGGTCGTCGACATAGTCGCCGGTCGGCTCGACGATGTAGATCCGCTCGCGGCCCTCACCTTTGGCCAGCTCGGCGCCCCAGATGGCGGCGTCGAGGGTGGCGGAAAAATAGATCCAGGAGAGCTTCTCCTCGCGATAGTTGGACTCGAAGCCGGGCGCGAGCAGGTCGCCCACCGACAAGTCGGCGCGGGTGCCGTGATAGAAAGTGGGTAGCGCCGGATCGTCCGTTTCCGTCATCTTTCGCTCCCTTCGTCCCTCCGGTTCACATTGTCAGCGCCGTCTTTCCATCAGTACGGCCCGGCCCCAGCGCGTCTCGACCGGACCCGTCACCGCCTTGAACCCCGCTTTCTCATAGGCGCGGATGGCGCGGGCATTGTCCGGGTGCGGATCGGTGCCGACGGCGGGGGCGCCGGCGCCAAGCAGCCGCTCGACATGGGCCCGGACGAAGGCGCTGCCATGCCCCCGGCCGACCATGTCCGGCTCGCCGATATATTGATCCACGCCGCGCGAGCCCGGCGGCAGATAGGCGAAAGGATGGTCCTCCCAGGCGTGCACCGGATAATCCTGGGCGTAGGCGAAGGGGCGGCCGAGATGCTCGACGATCCACATCGCCACCCGCCCGTCGGCGAGCGTCTCCGCCGACGGCTCCAGCTCCGGAGCGCCCCACCATTCGACCACATGCGCCCGCCCGCGCCAGCGATCGAGCAGGTCGAGATCGGCGGGGGTGACGGGGCGGAAGGCGTAAGCGGGCATGGCGGAGGTTTAGCGGGGAGAGGCGGCGCGGGCGAGGCGGCGCTTGTCCCGCCCGGAGCTTTTGCGGATAGGATCGCCCGCATGGGCGAGCGAGAGGAATCCGGCATCACGAGCGGCGACGCGCGCGCGGCGACCTTGGCTTTGCTCTCGCACCGGGCGCCGGGCGCGACCATCTGCCCGAGCGAAGTGGCCCGCGAGATCGCCGCCGCCGCAGGCCAAGCGGACTGGCGCGCCGCGATGCCGACCGTCCATGAGGCCGTGGACTCGATGGTCGCCGAGGGCCGGGTCCGGCTGAGCTGGAAGGGCGAGGCGATGGCGGCGCGCGAGGGGCCGTACCGGATCGGCCCGGCGGCGTAGCAGGCCGGCGACCGCGATCGGGAACAGGGCGGCGAAAATTCGCGCGGAAGGTTCATAAGTTTCTCAAGTTTCGGCTTCCCTGGAAGCGGAAAAACGCCCAACGCGACGGGCCCGGAGGCGAGCCAGGCGCTCGCGGGCTTGGCGCCGCCTGGCCAGCCCCCAGGCGGCCTCGCAAAGCCGGTTGAAGGCGTCCGCCCCGGGACGGCGGCGCAAGCGGCAGGCGCTCTGCCCGGTCATCCCGACCGCCTGCGCGGCGCGGCCGCCATGGCCGAGCAAGGCGAGCGCGACGACATAGGCGAATTGCCGCTCGGGGCTCCAGCCGTCGCGGCGCGCGCGCACCGGCACGGGCGTGAAATCAGGCGGCGGTGTCGGCAGCTCACCCATGGTACTATTAGAACATATAAGGAACAGTTAGTCAAGAATCCTGGCCGCTCCTCCAGCTTTCGCCTAGAAGCTGCTCGTCGCCATCGAACCCGGAAAGACCGACCATGGCCAGGCACCGAATCTACACGACCAGCTTCGCCAGCGTGTACCCCCATTATGTCGCCAAGGCGGAGAAGAAGGGGCGGACGAAGGCGGAGGTGGACGAGATCTTCTTCTGGCTGACCGGCTACGGCCCGGAGGCGCTGGCGGCCGAGCTGGCCGCGGGCACCGACTTCGAGACCTTCTTCGCCAAGGCGCCGCGGATGAACCCGGCGAGGGAGGCGATCACGGGCGTGGTCTGCGGAGTGCGGGTGGAGGCGGTCGAGGAGCCGCTGATGCGGGAGATACGCTATCTCGACAAGCTGGTGGATGAGCTGGCGCGGGGGAAGGCGATGGGGAGGATTTTGCGGGAGGGGTGATTGCGTGTTGGATCCCCTGCCATCGAATCCCGACCGTGGGACTTCCCGACCCTGCGCTTACCGAAACTTCTTGGCGGCCACTCTACGTAATCGTATAGCTGCGCCTGTTTCAGCGGGCGCTCCCGCCTTGAGGGTTTGTACAGAATGTTGTACATCGCAGCCATGGACATCGTCACCTTCTCCGAGGCCCGCGCCAATCTCAAGGCGGTGATGGACCGCGCCTGCGCCGACCGCGCGCCGATCGTGGTGAAGCGCGCACGGGGGCAGGAGAATGTGGTGATTGTCGCCGAAAGCGAATGGGAGGGCCTGCAGGAAACCCTGCATCTGCTCGCGTCGCCCGCCAATGCTAAGCGGCTCATGGAAGGCATCGCGCGGCTCGACGCCGGCGAAGGCGAGGAGCACGAGCTGATCCAGCCGTGAAGCTCGTCTTCGATCCCGAGGCGTGGGCCGAATATCGCGCCTGGCAGGCCGAAGACTCGAAGGTGCTGGGACGACTCAACGCCCTTCTCGGCGAATGCCTGCGCGACCCTTTCCGAGGCACCGGCAAGCCCGAACCGCTCAGGCGCAACCTCAGCGGCTGGTGGTCGCGCCGGATCACGAGCGAGCACCGGCTGGTGTATCGGGTAACGGGCAAGGGCGAGGCCCAGGCGCTCGAGGTGCTGTCGTGCCGCTATCATTATTGAGGGCGATGAGATTCTATTCTGGCTGACCGGCTACGGCCCGGAGGCGCTGGTGGCCGAGCTGGCCGCGGGCACCGACTTCGAGACCTTCTTCGCCAAGGCGCCGCGGATGAAGGCGGCGACGGAAGCGATCACGGGTGAGGTGTGCGGGGTACGGGCTGAGGCGATCTAGGAGCCGCTGATGCGGGAGATACGCGATCTCGACGAGCTGGTGGACGAGCTGGAGCGGGGAAAGGCGATGGAGAGGATTTTGTGGGAGGGGTGATTGAGATCCAAGCATGGTAGTGCGGAAACGAGAATGAGTTATCCCTGATATAAGTCAGTCAACGCTGGTCAGATTTTAATCCCGTGAGCTCTGGCGTTAGCAATGAGAACCGCCGTTTCACGAGCAATATATATGAGGACTCGCTGATTTATGTCTAGCTTCTGTCTTTTCTGGTCGTTTGTAAGTGTTAGCCGCTTGCGCCAATAGACATTGTATTCTTGCTCCTCCGCGTGCGTAATCACACCCCTCTCTTTAAATAGGTTTAGAGCAGCAGGGTTTAAGGATTTGTTTATGTCGCTTCGTAGGCGTTTAATGACGGCAAATATTCTACTCGAAACTAGCCGAAGAAAGCGCCGAACGCAAACGTTTCCTACTTCGGTCCGACTAGAGTTCTTTCTATTTTTGATCACGCATATCTGATGAATGGGCGAGTGTTCGCACTCGCAAGCGCGGTCGTTTGGGTCATCGTACACGAAGTAGAGCTCCCACTCTGCCTTCGCTTCATCCCAGTCAGTGGAGTTGCTCAAAGCAAGAATGGCCGCTTTGAATTTGGCTTCGTTATGGCCTCCGCTAGTCATTCCACCTCCACATCCATCTTATAACAGGAAGAATGATGGTCTGCTTGGCTCTCGTCAAGCTAATGCAGCGAGGCTCAAAGGGACGACTCGGACGCGGACCTAGGTAACTCTCTTACTGCTAGAGCCTGCATCATTCGGAGTCCTCGGATGACCCTTCGCAACCCGCTGGTACATTCCCAAATCACTTATCTCATTCGCAGCAAACTCTGCAAGTTTCGCGCGAAGCTTGCCCTTTGGCGGAATTCCTAGACTCTCTAAAAGGTTGCGCAACTCACGACTAGATACAAGCCTATCAGCAAAGTAGCGCAGTAGCTCCGCTCGGGACATTTCTAGCAACGCCTCGATAGGTTGGTCGATCCTGTCAAGTGGACCCATGACTAGCTCGATAACAATTTGTCTACGAGGCGTTTTGCTGTCGATGTTGATGCCGTTTCCGCGCGCCATCATCATCAGCTCCGAGTTCGTCAGCTCGCTCCGATCGAGTCCTGCGACAGCACCGTCGGGGCCGAGCCATTCGGTGAGTGTAGAAACGTTTTCAGCTTTCATGGGCATTTCTGGAGAAACTCTATGGTCAATTCACGAAACTGATCAGATTGCTTGTCCGCATTTGCACCACCAACAAAGAACACGGGAATGCGGCCAGCAGCTGCCTGTCGCAGGCCATCCCCCTCTGTGACGTAGGTATCGAACACGCCGCCAGTTCGCCTCAAACGATTATACTCGACCTGCTCGGTCTGCTTCAAATCCTCAGCGTATTCGCGGGCCATCATTCCGATAGATCCTTTGAACTCCGTGTCCCTATAATGTACGTTTGGAACACTCCCGCGGATCATATCCACATCCGCATCGACATTGCTAATTTCACCCAGGATCGTCGCTACACCGATGGAGGACTGTCGATCCAGCTTTACCGGAGAAACGCAGTAATCGGAGGCATATATAATCGACCGCAGTACGTCCGAGACCTCCGGATGACTGTCTATGAGGATATAATCATAATTATCCAAAAGAGGTTCCAACGCGTAGTGAAGCATCTGTAGATGCTCTAAAAGCAGAACGTTGTTCTGCCGTATATTATTCGTACTTGGTAACTTATCCACTGAAACCATAGATAGACGAGGGTCGGCAGGGATTACATCGAGATTTAATCGACCGTAAGACCAAGTTCTGAC